>JAQVKX010000135.1 GCA_028694425.1 Candidatus Gastranaerophilales bacterium | reverse complement strand
AAAAGCTTTTCTTGAAGGGATTTATGAAAAACTAAAGAAAGACTTAACTCCTGAAGAGATTAAAAAATTAGATGAATCCCAAAAAAAATGGAATCATTGGTGGGCAGGAAGGCGTTATAGAAAAGCTTGCTGTAAGGCTTATATAAAACAGGAACGGAATGCTATTGAAGCTTTCTTTACAGAATTAATAAGTACAGACCCCGGGAAAATCAAAGTAGTTAATGGTTTGGTAACTATAGAAGGTTCAGGGTTAAAACCAAGAAGAATTCCTAATGTGACCAACAAAAAAGAACTTGATGCTTACCTTGAAAAAATAAATCTTTACAAAAAAAAGTTTAGCGAGTTTATGGAAGAACTTTTCGGGTTTGAATTTTACGATAAAAAAAGCCCTCTCGCAGGACAAATGAAACCGAACATAACAAAAGAAAAACTTTATGACGTAAAAGCAATGGAGTTTTTGGCAGAAATCGGTTTAATCAAAAAACAGGATCTTCCTGAAGCAGACCTGATTACAGAGTGTGCAGAAATCAGGCAAAGAACAGTAACAATACCTAATATAGCTAAAAAGTTAAGAGAAAAAGGTTTAGATAATTTAGCTGAAGTTCTTGAAACTTGGATAACCGAACAATCAAAAGAATCTTCAAGAAATATGGAAATGATTGTCGGAGGAGAGTATATAAGAAAAAATACTTTAACTTTGGGACAATTATTTAACAGACTGGGGATTAAAAACGGTAAATTAGAAGAACTAATGGGAAAAACCGTTAAAGAAGTATTAGAAATTTTATTGGGTAAGGATAAATTAAAAGATTTGGGTACAAAAGTGCATGATGTGGATAAAATGGATCCGGAACAAAGATATAAAAAACTTTTTGATGGTAAATTATTAGTTAATTTTGCCGAAAATATAATAAAAAATAATATTAATAAATTGGATACAACCAGACCTACCTTCATAAAATATTCAGGCATGGTGATTAACTTATTTACAACAGTTATTACCTGTACTGTTTTAAATTTAGCTTACCCCAGAGTTGTGGCAAAATTCTGGCCTGATTTGCTCAGCGAAGATGAAAAAAAACAGGCAGAAGCCCGAAAAGGAGGGAATAAATCATGTTAAAAATTCCTCCCGTAATTACCGCAAAGCTTACTGCGATGGACAAATCAATCGGTCGTCAATTTAATAAACTTGCCAATTCAAAAAGAGTATCGGAAGGTCTTAAAAATGCACTTGAAGATCCCGTAAAATCGGCTGCGGGAATACTTGTTCTATCAATTGTAAGCAAAGACGTTATAGGTGCTTTTGTTTATATTACTGAAACTTTATTAAACAAAGAAATTCCGGAGAAAAAAAGGAAATTTGTTGCTTCAATCGATCTTATGAACGGTTTTCTTATGGTTTTAGGACAATATGGTGCCGGAAAATTAATTGAAGGAAAATTTACTCCCGGAACACAGAGTAAATTTAGCGGTATATTAAAAGAAAAGGACGGTAAGGACAAATATTTAAGTAATGCCGTTTTTGCCGAAGACAGGTTAAGAGAAGTCATTGCAGGGATTATAAAAAATAAAAAAATAAACTTACAGGAAGATGAAATACCCGAAATTATTGAAGCAATAAACAAAGGTCCGAGAAACAAGTTTACAAAAGGACTTGGTTTGATAATAATGCTTCTGGTTACAAATGCTCTTATAAAACGTACCATTGTTCCTTTTATTTCAACTCCGCTTGCAACATGGTTCAACAAAAAATGGGATGAGTCAGATACTAAGAAAAAGCAAGAAAAAATGGAAGCCGAGGCAAATAAAAAAAATACTGTTAAATCATTGAATGATTTTATTGAACACCCGACAACACCGCCCAAAAACCAAAATGAAGACGGTGACAAGTTAATATTACGTCGTGCCGAATTAAAATAAAATTAAATTAAACTGTAATATTAATAAACATTTTGTACTCATATAAACAAATTTATGCAATAATTTTGATTAGAGAGAAAAAGGAGATTGCTATGAGTGAATTTGTTTATATGAACGGGGAATACATAGAAAAAGAAAAAGCGACAATTCCTGTAATGACGCATGCTTTTTTGTACGGAACTTCTATTTTTGAAGGAATTCGTGCTTATTATAACGAAGAAGAAAACCAATTATACGCATTCAGGGTACCGGAGCATTTTGAAAGGTTGGTTAAAAGTGCCAGAATTATGCACATGGTTCCGACGAATACAATAGATGAATATTGTGAAATAACAAAGACATTACTCAGAAAAAATAATTATCGTCAAAATACTTATGCAAGACCAACTCATTACAAAGCGGCTCAACGGGTAGGGACTTCGTTCTTGAAAAACCCTGATGCTTTTCTTATTTTTACCGTGCCGATGGAAGATTATATTGACACACAAAAAGGCTTGAAGATTTGTGTTTCAAGTTGGAGAAGAACGAGCGACAACGCTATTCCTCCACGTGCAAAAGTCGGAGGGGCTTATGCAAATTGTGCTTTAGTTTCAACAGACGCAAGGTTAGCGGGATTTGATGATGCAATTACACTTTCGGAAGACGGAAGAGTTACCGAAGGTTCGGCAATGAACTTGTTTTTGGTTATGGACGGGAAACTTGTAACAACATTGGCTACGGATAATATTTTACAGGGAATAACAAGAGATACGATTATTAAACTTGCAAGAGATCTTGATTTAGAGGTTGAAACCAGGGTTATTGACAGAACAGAGCTTTATCTTGCAGACGAAGCCTTCTTCTGTGGAACAGGTGCACAGGTAAGCCCGATTACAAGTATTGACAGCAGACCTCTGGGTGACGGAAATGTAGGACCTATTTCAACAAAATTGCAAAATCTTTATTTGGATGTGGTAAAAGGACGTGTTCCTCAATATAAGAAATGGTGTATGCCCATTTATGATTAGTTTTTTCGGACTATGTGTTGAAAATTTGATATTAAGTATTAAGTACCTGTTTTCAAAGCAGGTACGGTATTCCAGCGTGATTTCGCAAGCTGCGGCGATAAGTTATGACTCTTTAACCATATCTTTGGTAATTGTTCTTATAGCCGCGGCGGTTATTGCAATTCAGGTTTCAAAACAGTTTTTAATGTCCGGTGCCGACAGCTACATTGGCGGAACAATGGCAATAGTTATAATAAGAGAAATTGCTCCCGGATTTGCGGCTTTAGCGGTCGGGGCAAGAGCAGGCACGGCAATTTCGGCGGAAATTGCAAATATGCAGGTTACAGAACAGGTTGATGCTATAAAAACCTTAAAAGTAGACCCCGTCGGGTATTATTTTGCTCCAAGATTAATTGCTGCAGGGATAACCGTTCCGATGGTTGTTTTGCTTGCAGAATTTATCGGGATAATCGGTGGAATGTTTGTTTGCTTTTTTACAATTAATTTACATCCTTACAGATATATAAATTCCGTTTGGCTTTGGTTAAATACCAGAGACATTTATATAAGTTTGTTAAAAGCTTTTGTTTTTGGGATTGTTATCGCCCTTGTTTGTGCAACACAAGGTTACACAACAAAAGGCGGAGCAAAAGAAGTCGGAACTTCAACCACTCAGGCTGCAATAAAATCAACAATCTATATGTTAATTGCGGATTTTGTTATTAATTTAATTTATTATTTGTAAGGAGTTGTGTGATTTAAAAATCTATTCACCATTCACTATTCACCATTCACCATTTAAGAGCTGCTGTTATTTCCGTCATTCCAGTATTTGAAAGACAGCATGCTGGATGAATCGTTTTTAGTAGAAGCATTTTCATCCCCGTAGAAAACTGATTGATTAGCTGCGGCCTTATTTGCAAATTCTGTTTTCTTCTTTTCCATAGCTGATGTTAATTTAAATGCAGAGATTTCTGCAGATGTAACTTTTCCGTCGCCGTTAGCATCGATTTCAGAGAAATGTTCCAAAACCTGCTGCAAAGTTTCACCGGAAAGCCCTGAAGCGGTTCCGAGTTGACTTAATTGGGAAGAAGTAACACCTGTTGTATTAATTGAATTTGTTAAAGCAGAGATTTCTCCTGCACCTAAAACTCCGTCACCGTCTTTGTCCAGTGAAGTAAAATTTGATAAAATATATGATGCGAAAGTCGGATTTAAAGAGGATGCATATTGAGAATTACTCATTGTAGAACTGATGCTTGATGCGGTTACACCTGCTGCCGAGGCTCTTGCCAAAATTGAATAAGTATTTGTTAATCCTGATGTAATCCCTGTAAATAATGATGATGAGCTCATGATTCTCTCCTTTTTAATTGTTAACAATATATTGATTTGTCGACTAATTTATTATTATCTTAATAATATTTTGAGAAAAATCAACCGTTTTGTGTAGATGTAAACATTTTTTTGCTATAATAAATTTAAAAATTGAGGGAAAAATGAACACAAAATTAGAAATTAAAGAAGAATTTTTAAAGCAGGCGAATATTTTGGCTAGAGGTACTGAAGTTTTGCCCGGTGGCGTAGAAGAGCTTGCGATGAAATTACAAAAAGCAAAAGAAAATAATAAACCTTTGCGTGTGAAACTCGGGATGGACCCGACACGCCCTGATTTACACCTTGGTCATACCGTTGTGATGCGAAAATTAAAGGAATTTCAAAAGCTTGGACATAAAATTGTGCTTATTGTAGGCGGAGCAACAGCAATGGTGGGAGACCCTTCGGGTAAATCCGAAACCCGCCCCAGTTTAACAAAAGAAGAGGTCGATGAAAATGCCCAGACTTACTTTGAACAAATGTCCAAGGTTGTTGATATAAAAAATGCAGAGATTGTTAACAATGCTGATTGGCTTCATAAACTGAGTTTTGTGGAGACTCTGAAACTGTCTTCTCAAATCACCGTTGCTCAAATGCTTACACGTGATGATTTTGCAAAGCGTATATCTGAAAATAAACCGATTTCTGTCCATGAATTTTTCTATCCGCTTATGCAGGCCTACGATTCTGTTGTTGTGGATGCCGATATTGAGCTTGGCGGAACAGACCAGCGTTTTAATGTCCTTTTGGGTAGAGAAATCCAAAGTGCTTATGGTAAAAAACATCCGCAAATGGTGATTTTACTTCCGCTTTTGGAAGGTACGGACGGTGTTATCAAAATGTCAAAATCTTACCCTGAACATTGTATTTCGATAAACGAAAACCCGAAAGATATGTTCGGTAAGCTTATGAGTATCCCTGATGGACTTATAATGCGATATTACACACTTTTAACCAATATTTCAGATACAGAATTAAAAGAAATAGAATCTCAATTAAAATCAGGTGTTAACCCTCGTGACATCAAGCTTAAGCTTGCCTATATAATTACCGAAGAATACTGCGGTAAAGACGGTGCCGAATTTGGCAAAAACGAATTTATCAACGTTGTATCCAATAAGGGAATACCTGAAAACAATCCGGAGATTACAATTAATTTGGGTGCAGACATTATAGATGTATTGCAAGAACTTAAATTTGTACAAACCAGGGGTGAAGCAAAACGTCTTATACAAGGTAACGGCGTAAAATTATATGATATAAATAAACAAGAAAAGAAAGTAGCTATCGGAACTGTAATTAGCGAAATTGATGATATTTTAAAATCAGGAAAACGCAATTTTGCAAAATTATTAGTTGTATGTCCGCATTGCAAAAAGCCTGTTAAGAAAATATCCAGTAGCAAATTTGATTTGCCACCAATTAATGGTGCAGAAGCTATTTCAGGTAAAGAGATTGTATATATAGATTATACTTGTCCATGTTGTAGTAAAAAAACAGTTGCAAACTTCAAAAGCATAACCGAAACAGATCATTAATAATCACGTCATCCCGAACTTGCTTCCATAACTGTCCATAATAATTTTACAATAAAAAGTGCAAGGTAAGCAAATAATTGCTTTTTGTCCTAAAATAAAGTTGTTGAGACAATAATTTAGGAGGGAACCTTGCAAGAACATT
>JAQVKX010000134.1 GCA_028694425.1 Candidatus Gastranaerophilales bacterium | reverse complement strand
CGCAAAAGGTGTAATCTCAAAAAACAAGGAGACAGACGGACGGTCATTCAATCTTAAGACCACTAAAAAATTTAATGAGTATTTCAAACTAAAAGGCGATGCCAAAGCCTTTGCTAAGATTTTAGAAATCGAAAAAGGCGTTAAGGATGATGATTAAACAATGAAAAGAATTTTCTTTTTTCTTCTAATTTTAGTCGCTCTTTTATTTGTCTGGATTTTTAAAAAAATGCTTCCGGACTTTTATTTTAATTTGGGTAAAAGTGCTTATGAACAAAAGAATTATTCTGTTGCATTCGTCAACTTAAAAAAAACTGTTCATTTAAGTCCGAAAAATCGAGATGCACGTTATTACTTTGTTGATACTATGCTTAACCTCAAACCTACTTTGCAAGTACAAAAAGAGCTTTTTAAAATTTCCGAAGTTAACCAGCCTGACAGTGCTGATTTGATTTCAGACAGGCAAATTTCCAAGTGGAAAAACCAAATCTTTTTAAACGTAGGTGAAAATTACATTGAGCAAGTTCCTTTTAACGGCAACATTTTAAGATGGGATACATCTAAGTTTCCTCTAAAAGTTTACATTCAAAACAACTCGGCTGTTGCTCCTGCTTACTATGCAGAAAAAATTAAACAGGCTTTCTTGCAATGGCAAAAATCAAGCAGAAATCTTGTAAGATTTGAATTTGTTGATAATGAAAAAGATGCAGATATAAACGTAAGTATAATCTCTTCCGACGAAATGAAAAAATGCACTCAGGAAGATTGCAAATATACAATTGCGTATAATACCCCCAAAATCAACGGCAGTTTATTAAAAAAAATGACCATATTATTTTATGATTCCAATAACCTCGGACAGCCTTTTAAAGAAAAAGATATTTATAACACCGCACTTCACGAAATCGGTCATGCACTCGGAATTATGGGGCATAGTTATAATAAAGACGACATAATGTATATGGAAACAACTAAACCCACAGGATTTGAGGTATTCAGAAGCGATTTTCAATCACTTACGTCCAAGGACTTAAACACTCTTTGGCTTTTGTATAAAATGGTTCCGGACATAACAAATACACAGCTTAATGAATATGATACAAGTAATCAATTCTTTGCACCGATAATTCTCGGCTCCGGAGAACAAATTTCATCAAGAAAAGTACTTGAAGCCCAAAATTATATTAACTCCGCTCCTGATCTTCCAAACGGTTATATTGATTTAGCGGCGGCATTTTCTGAATTAAAAAAATACAATAAAGCAATACAAGCTCTAAACAAAGCCTTTACGCTTTGTTCCAACGATAATGAACGTTTTGTTGTTTCTTATAATCTTGCCGTGATTTATATGGAAATAAAAGACTGGGAAAACTCGCTTAGGGCAGCTCAAAGTGCAAAACAGTTAAAACCTTCAAGCGAAGTGGACGGCTTAATTGCAATGATTAATTATAATTTAGGCAATAAAGAACTCGCCAAGAAAATTTATACGGAAGCATTAAATCAAAATCCCGACAACATAATTGACGCTTATAATCTGGCAACAATTTATATAAAAGAATTGAACTTGGTTCAAGCCGGAAAAGTCCTAAACCGTTTGATAGAAGCCAATCCCGATGCCAAAAACGAACCGAGAATAAAAAGATATTCATTGTTGATTTTATTGTTTAAATAAATTTACATTACGGCTAGCAAATTTTTATGTTTTCATGTTTTATATTATCAAGTTTAAAATTGAAAGGATATTAATTATGGCAGAAGTAAAACCTGTATCGTTCACATCTATAATAAAAGTATCAAGTACGCCTCTTAACGGCTTTATAAACGGATCTCAACATTGCGGTACAGGTAGAATAATACCCGGTAAAAATCTTTACGCCATGGGAATATCTTCATGTATTGCAGGTTGTGCAACAAACGTAGAAGATGCTTTTATGTTTCATTACACAAGATTAAATGAAACTTTTATAGATGCTATTCATAGACGCATTGCCGCACTTGTTACTCCAGAAGGCGAAAAACCACATATTTTAATAACAGGCGGATACTTAAATTTTCCTTTCAAATCAGAAGAATACTATAAAGCCCTTCTGGAAAGATTAGCCGAATTTAGAGGCAGTATATCTACCTTATGGGGGCATGTGGCTGAGGGAGCAACTGATTTGCATTATTCTTTGGAGCAGGACACTTTTACGCTTCATCACAGTAAATTGAGTGTTATTCCCGAAGCCAAACCGATAAATGATTTAAGTGCAATTTATAGAGACATTAAAATTGCATCTGGAGATGAACTTTGGCTTGAAGGGGTCAGGGTAAAATAATTTCATACCAATTTGCAATCAAAATATTATAATCCCTTTCCGCGTGGGCAAGTATGCCAACCTTACTTAAAAGCTTTAATTAATTTTTGATTGCAAATCGGTGTTAATATTCGTTGATGTACTCTCTAAAATCCTTTTTGATAACCTTATACCCGCAGCCTTCATGGAGTTTTGCAGGATATAAAATCTTTTTACAAGGGTAAACTCTGCACATTTTAAGCCGTCTGTCATAAACGGTACACAAACCTTCTGGTGAAACATATTTACATGCAAAAATAAGATTTCCTTCTTCGTCCTTGCCCTTTATGTAAAATCTCCGATACGAAGGAAAAAGTACTTGCATAAATTTAAATTCTTTTTCAGAATAAGTGTCAAAGCTGTACATGTAATTACAGCATTTACCGCATTTTTTACACTCTCCGACAACTTCGTATTTGACCTTTTCAACTACGAAATATGATTTAATTTCATTTATAATATTAAATATATTCATGATAATATTATAAGGTAAAAAGGTAAAAGGAAAAAGGTAAAAGGGAAAGGGGAACAGCAAAGAAGACGAGATGCGTAGAGGCGTAGATGCGTAGTTTTTAAACGAAACTGTTCACCTGTTCACCCATTCAATTTATAAACTAAAAAAGGGTCCAAATGAGCGATTTTAAAGTACCAAAAAGAATTAAAAAAGCTAAAAATAATACTAATCCGGATATGATTAATGCATTAATATTCATTGTTTCTATCGTTTTTGCGGGAATAGTTGCTTTTAACTTATATTTGCTCTCACTTCCGCCAATACGAAACCTTAATGAATTTAAGCCTAATATTGTAACGAAATTTTATTCCGCTGACGGTGAGGTTATAAAAACATTTACTGCATTTACTTTTTCAAAAGTTGATTTGGATAATATTCCTAAAAACTTACAAAATGCGGTTATTGCAACCGAAGATAAAAACTTTTACAAACACCATGGATACGATATGTCCGGGCTTGCACGTTCTACCGTTGCAAATGTTTTGGCAGGGCGTGTTGTTCAGGGTGCAAGTACAATAACACAACAGCTTGCAAGGATTTTATTCCTTTCAAACGAAAAAACTTTTACAAGAAAAATAAAAGAATTGGTTGTAGCGGTTCGGATTGAAAAAACAATCCCCAAAGGTAAAATCCTTGAAATGTATATGAACAATGTCTACCTCGGCTCCGGTGCTTACGGTGTTGAAGGTGCTGCACAAGTTTATTTTAACAAACATCTGGAGAATTTAACCCTTGCCGAATGTGCTCTAATTGCAGGTTTACCTCAAGCACCTTCTATTTATTCTCCTTTTCATGACAAAGAACTTTCAATAAGACGCAGAAATCAGGTCCTTAAAAGAATGTATAAAATGAGATTTATCTCAAATGATGAATATAAAAAGGCTTTGGATCAAAAATTACACTTAAATCCTTTACCTGAAATTTATACACTTAACAAAGCTCCTTATTTTTGCGATTATGTAATGAAAGAGCTTGAAAAACTGGGATTTGACGAAATAGAGATTTCACAAGGCGGGTATAAGGTTATAACAACGCTTGATTACAAAGCCCAAAAAGCTGCAAATGAAGGAATAATAAATAGTATGAATGCTTGGGGACTTAAAAAGGATAAACAACAAGCAGCTTTATTTTCATTTAGCCCTATTGACGGACGAATTTTAGCTTATGCGGGAGGAAAAGATTATTCAAAAAGTCAGTATGACAGGGTTACACAAGCGATAAGACCTCCGGGGTCAGCTTTTAAACCATTTATATATACAGCTGCCGTTGAAAAAGGCTTAAATCCTAATGATTTGGTTGATGATATACCTTTTAAAGCAGGAGATTGGTCGCCTAAAAACTATGGAAATAAATACAGAGGCAAAATCCCGGCTTATAAAGCATTAATGATATCCTCAAACGTTTGTGCCGCAAGAGTAATAGAATACACAGGAATCCGTGCTGTAATACAGATAGCAAGAGTTTTAGGGATTACAACACCTTTAGAATACGACTATACAATTGCTTTAGGCTCAAACGGGGTTAAATTATTTGAAATTACACGTGCTTACGGTGCTTTTGCAAACGGAGGCTACAAGGTAGAACCTTATGCCGTGGAAAGAGTTGAAACTTCAAGAGGGCAAGTGGTTTATCAAGCACCAAAAACAAAAGTAGCAAAGGTTTTGGACTTAAATACAGCTGCAACAATGACTGCGATGTTAAAAACAGTCATTAAAAGCGGAACGGGCGTTGCCGCCAATATCGGAAAACCTGCCGCCGGAAAAACAGGAACAACCGACGATTATAAAGATGCTTGTTTTATCGGTTACACTCCTGATGTCGTTACGGGCGTTTGGGTTGGCAATGATGATAACTCGAAAAATAACGGCGTAACCGGCGGAACTGTTCCGGCACTTATTTGGAAGGCTGTTATGACTGCTGCAACGGCATCTTACGGTGCTTCGGATTTTGATTATCCTGAAATTGAATTGAAAAATTACTATTCAAATAAAAAATATAATGCAACAGAAGAGCCTGCACAGGGAGAAACTCCTGCAGAAACTACAAATGATACGACCGCAGAAGATGAAATCCCCGCAAGTGAAACAACAAACCTAAAAACAGAGGAGGAAATTAAAAGAATTTCCGCTCCAAAACAGCCGGAAAAGAAAACCGCTTCATCCCTTGCACCTATACCGATTGCTACCCCTGCCGGGATTGAGAAGGAATAAATGGGTGAACGGGTGAATAGGTGAATGGGTGAATAGTTTCGTTGAAAAACTACGCATCCACGCATCTACGCATCTTGTCTTCTTTTTCGCTTCACGCTTCACTTTTTGCCTTTAGCTTTTTGCATTTTGCTTTTTGTTTTTTACACCAATCTCAAAACCTCATAAATATCAAGACGTTTTGCTTTTCCTCTGATTGAAACTTCAGAAATTTTAATTACGTCGGCTATGTTTCGAACTTTTTCATAAGTCGTAGAACTGATTAAGAATTTTGTCTTGTAAACTTTATTATAACTTTCTATACGGCTTGCAAGGTTGACAACATCCCCTATTACGGTATATTCAAGGCGATTTTCCGTACCGATGTTCCCTACAAAGACTTCCCCTGTATTAATTCCGATACCTATTTCGATTTTAGGCTTACCTTCTCTTAACCATTTTTTCTGTAATTCATCAACTTTTGTAAGTATTTCATCGGCACATTTAACGGCATTTAAGGCATGGCTTTTATCCTGAATAGGCTCCCCAAAAATTGCCATAACAGCATCGCCGATAAATTTATTTATAACACCATTATATTTGCGAATAATCGGCTCCAGTCCGCCAAAATATTCATTCAAAATCAAAGAAACTTCTTCGGCAGTCATGTTTTCACTCATAGCCGTAAAGCCCCTTATATCAGCAAAAAGAACTGTAACATTCGCACGTTTTCCGCCGAGGGCAAGCTCGTCTATATTCTTCACAACATTTTGCATAACGTCATTGGAAATATATTTTCCCATTGCACTTTTAATTTTCTCTTTACTTTTCCCCTCCAAAATAAACCTGTATGAATAAGCAAGTGTCATTGTAAGTACTTGAAGTGTAATCGGCGTTATAACACTTATCACAAGGTTAAGCTGATAACAAACAATACAAAGTA
>JAQVKX010000133.1 GCA_028694425.1 Candidatus Gastranaerophilales bacterium | reverse complement strand
CGATCTAATTCTTACCGCTGCACGTGTAATCTTCCTTGTAACAAAGGTTTCACCGCGGCGAGGGCTTTCATGGTTAAAGAGAATTCCGTTACAAGCGTAAATATTATAAGCTTCGCGGTAGTTCACACAAATCCAATAAGCATAAAGTTTTGCACACGCATAAGGTGAACGCGGATAAAACGGTGTTGTTTCTTTCTGCGGTGTCTCTTGGACTAACCCGTAAAGCTCGGATGTAGAGGCTTGGTAAAACTTAATTTTCTTTTCCAGGCCGAGAATTCTGATTGCTTCTAAGATTCTTAAAGTCCCTAATCCGTCTGAATTAGCTGTGTATTCAGGGCAATCAAAAGATACTTTTACGTGTGATTGTGCCGCTAAATTATAAATTTCATCAGGTCTTATTTCCTGGATAAGTCTGATTAAATTTGTACTGTCTGTCAAATCTCCGTAATGAAGTTTAAATTTTAAGTTTTTATTATGAGTATCCTGATATAAGTGGTCAATTCGGCTTGTATTGAAAGAAGAAGCACGCCTTTTCATTCCGTGTACTTCATATCCTTTTTCAAGTAACAATTCTGCCAAATACGATCCGTCTTGTCCTGTAATACCTGTTATTAATGCAACTTTGCCCATCTCAATTATATACTCCTTATTTAATGTTTTGGTAACTTGTGAATAGAAAAATTCTGTTTACTGTTTACCGTTTCCCGTTCACTCTTTTTATTTTACTATAAACAAAAGAAATTTTTCCGTTTTCCTGATATAATTTTGTTACAGTAGAAATTTAAATAGGGGAAGTCATTAAATGCACGATATGCTGGATAAAATATTACAAATAGAAAAAAAATATATGGAACTTGGGGAGACTTTGTCAAAGCCCGAAGTTATTCAAGATTACAATAAATTTAAGGACTTATCTAAACAAAGAAAAGCAATGGAAGAGACCGTTGAACTTTATCAGGCTTGGAAAAAAGCGACCGATGCAATTGAAGAAGCAAAAGAACTGCTTAAATCCGAAAAAGATGAAGAAATGAAGAGTTTTTTAAAGACGGAAATGGAAGAAAATGAAGCAAAATTACCTGAATTTGAAAAGAAAATGAAAGTTTTACTTCTTCCGAGAGACCCTATGGATGACAAGGATATTATGCTTGAAATCAGGGGTTCTGCAGGCGGAGATGAGGCAAACATTTTTGCCGGAGATTTATTAAGAATGTATCTTAAATTTGCAGATAAACAAGGCTGGCAAACTCAGCTTTTAAGCAAAACCGATTGTGAAGCGGGAGGGTTTTCCGAAGTTATTGTCTCAATTAGGGGTGGCAGAGTTTACTCTAAATTAAAATACGAATCCGGCGTTCACAGAGTTCAAAGAGTTCCCGCAACGGAATCTCAAGGCAGAGTACATACGTCAACGGCTACGGTTGCCGTAATGCCGGAAGTTGATGATGTAGAAATTGAGATTAACCCGACTGATATTGAAATGTCAACGGCACGTTCAGGCGGAGCAGGCGGGCAAAACGTCAACAAAGTTGAAACTGCAGCAAGGCTTTTTCACAAACCTACGGGAATTATGATTTTCTGTACCGAAGAGCGTTCACAACTTCAGAATAAAGAGCGTGCAATGCAGATTTTAAAAGCAAAATTATATGATTTAGAAGTTCAAAAACAAATGCAGGAAATAACAGACCTACGCCGTTCTCAAGTCGGGACAGGCGACAGAAGCGAACGTATCAGGACTTATAATTTTCCTCAAGGTCGGCTTACGGATCACAGAATAGGGCAAAATTTAAACGTTTGGACGGTAATTGACGGTGATTTAGATGATTTACTCCAACTTTTAATTGAATACGACCAAAAACTTAAACTGGAAAAACTCGCACAAGGGTGAGTAGGTCGGGCATAGCGGATTTTGGCAAGAGTGAAACTCGTCTTCGTGAGCAATCTTATGGAGCGGCTGTATTTGAAGAGCAAATACAGAAGCGGAATGAAAGATTGCGAACTGCCAATAATCCAAGAACCTGCCCGACAGTAAAAAGCAAAAAGCAAAAAGTAAAGCGTGGAGCGTAAGACATGAGGCGAAAACAACTTATAAACTTATCGACTTATCAACTTATAAACTGTTCACCTATTCACCTGTTCAACTTTTGCTTAATCTTTCTTATAATTTAAGCAATTTTTTAGTTGGAAGTGTTTTTATATATAAGTAAGGTAGTAAAGTGGAAGTTTTATGACTTATCCTATTAGTCAACAATCAACTCAATATAGATATCCTCCGTCATCCTCAGGTGGTAACAACCCTGAATTTCAGAATGTTGACGGAGAAAAAGTTAAGCATGAACTTGTGCAAAATCACGCTCTTAAAAATGTAATAGGTGAAGAAAAAGAAGCACCTTTACTTGTAGCTGCTTTAACTTTGCCGGTTTGGGGGGGGATGGCTATTGGCATGGATAAGTTTAATAATTCATGCGGTGGTGCTTACAGTGAAAGTGTTTTAGGTAAAATTTCAAGGTTTGGAGATAGAGTTGCAAGCAGAGTTCGTTTTATTGACCCTATGGTAGCAAAGATTGAAAAAGGAATAAAATGGTTTCATGACACAGTAGTTCCCAAAAGTGAATTTTTAGATGCATTTTTTAACAGGGCAACAAGTCCGGAAAATAAAATGGTTTTGATGATATCACGAGGAACAGGCGGTGAAATTGCCGTTGATATTTGTCAAAAACTGGAATACTATTTAAACCAAGGTGGTCAATTGCTTGATGAAACAGGTAAAGTAATTTCAAAAGAAAATGCACAACAGATAATAAAAGATTTAACTGAAAAAGCATATATAAAGGAACAAGCAGAGCAAGGTGCCAGAGAAATTCTTAAATTTTGTCAAGCTCAAGGAGAAAGAGAATTTGATTTCAGAAGAGTAGGACATCTAAGAAAAATACCTTTAATAGGTCCCAAATTACCTGATTTTTATTTTTCAGACATTGATCCGACTGGTAATATAGGAAAATTATTCGGAACAAAAGGTAAATGGTCGGAGTGTGCGAATAAATTAAAAGCATTTATTGATCCGCAAGGTACCCGTTTGTTGGGTAGACGTTTACCCGGTTTTACAATTCGTTTTATTGAAGGAATAACAAACGGTACAGCTGCAGGTAAAATAGCAATCCTTATGGCAGCCGGCTTTATTGCCGATGCGATAAAGGATGCAATATTTGCACCTAAAGGTGAAAAAACAGCAACATTTATGGAAAACAATGTTAACGGTTTGGGATTTTATTTGCTGATGCCGCTTGGTATATGCTTAATGCATAAGTTCGGCGGTTTAAGATATTTAGGTGTTTCGACAAAAAAAGTTAAAGAATATAGAGAACAACTTAAAATTCTCAATGAAAAAACTCTTAAAACGGGTGCAGAAGGTTTTGCAACAAAAGCAGACTATATAGCGGAAAGAAAAAGAATACAAGAATTATTAAAAATGGAAATACCGAGTAAGCATATGATTGTCAGAGGTTTTAAAAAGGCTTTATATTCAATACCAAGACTTGGTGCCAGAATACTTACCGTAGGATTGGATACAGCAAGGGGTTTTAACGCTAACAGTATTGGAAAAAATTTAGTTAATAAATTCGGCTATTTTAGTAAATTTGCAGCCGGATATCCTGTAAGGATGCTTGTGTATATGGGACTTATCGGACCGTTCTTAGCTAACTTCTTTACCAGAGGTTCCCATGTAATATTTGGAAAACCTACCAAATCTATCATTGATGGAGAAAAAGAGGCAGAAGGGTCAGTTCCTACGCCTTCGACTGTACCGACAGTACCTCCTGCTTATCAAGAACAAGCTGCTCAATATCAAGCAAAAATAGCTCAAGAACAAGCTGTACAAGCTGCACAATTTGCTGCACAAATGCAAGCTGCTAAACAAGCAGCACAAGCTCAGGCAGCTGCTCAAGTACAACAACATGCTCAAATGCCGGTTAAGCCTCAACAGCCGCAGGTTAAACAACCCAATACAATTTCTAAAACACCTCCGATGCAGCCTTTAAATCAAGGTGAACATAAATTAGCTTATACACAAGAAAATCAAGTTAAAAGAGAAAATTTAGTTGATATGAATAAGTCAGGGGAAATAAAAAAAATAATGGAAGAACCTAAAGAGCCTGTAAGAAATTATGTTCCGTCTGCCGAAGGTGTAAAAATCGATAATTCAAAACCAACCAAGGAAGATGAAAAAGTCAACGAATTATTAACAAAATCCGATCACGCAGAACAAAAGGCTCATAAGTTGTTGAAATAAATTAGTGAGAAGTAAGAAGTGAGAGGTGAGAAGGAGTTGAAAGGCTGAAAACTTTTCAGAAGACAAGAGGCGTAGAGGTGTGGAGGCGTGGTTTTCATTTTCTACGCATCTGTGCATCCATGCATCTTATCTTCTATTTCCTTTTTGCTTCCGCCATGGTAAAATATCATTATGTTTACAGGAATTGTTGAAGAAATCGGAACGGTTAAAATTTTTTCGAAGCAGGAAAAAAATGCTTTGATTGTTGTTGAGTGCAAAAAAATTTTAGAAGGTACTAAAATAGGCGACAGCATTGCTATTAACGGAGTTTGTCAGACGGTTACGGAAATTTTTTCAAATACTTTCTCCGCACAAGTTTCTTCAGAAACCTTGAGTGTAACAAACCTTGCCAATCTTAAAGCAGGCGATAAAGTTAATCTCGAAAGAGCACTAATGCTTAATTCAAGGCTGGGCGGGCACATTGTAACAGGACATATTGACGGTTTGGCAAAGATTAAAAGTATTCAAAATCAATCTGAGTTTTACAATGTAAAATTTGAAGCAGGGAAATATTTAGGAAAATACATCGTCAAGAAAGGTTCGGTTGCAATAAACGGCATTAGCTTAACAATTGCGGATGTCGTTTTAAATGAATTTAGTGTGGCAGTTATTCCGCATACATTCGAAAATACGGTGCTGAAATTTTTAAAAACGGGTGATTTTGTAAACATTGAAGTTGATGTTTTGGCTAAATATGTTGAAAAATTTTTATCAAGAGAGCATAATAGTACAATAGATGAAAATTTTTTGAAGGAAAACGGATTTTTTTAAGATGAATGAAGTTAGAGAAAAGATTAATAAAAACTTTTTTGATACGGTTGAAGAAGCAATAGAGAGTTTTAAAGCGGGCAGACCGGTTTTAATTGCCGATGATGAAGACCGTGAGAACGAAGGTGATGTAATTTGTTCAGCACAAATGATTACATCCGACATTATAAATTTTATGGCGATGGAATGCCGAGGACTTGTTTGTCTTGCTATTACTCCCGAAAGGGCAAAAGAACTTGAACTTACGCAGATGGTTGAGAAAAATACCGAAAGTGCTCAAACAGCTTTTACCCAAAGCATTGACGGGGCTGCAAAGTTTGGCGTAACAACAGGTATTTCCGCATTTGACAGAGCAAAGACCATTCAAATAGCAATTGATAAAAACGCAAGACCAAATGATTTAAGACGTCCCGGACATATCTTCCCTTGTGTCGCAAAAACCGGCGGTGTAATACAGAGAACAGGACATACGGAAGCAAGTGTTGATTTGGCAAGACTTGCAGGACATTTCCCCGCAGGAGTTATGTGTGAGGTCTTAAACCCTGACGGTACTATGGCAAGACGAGATGAATTAAAAAAGTTTGCTCAAAAACATAATTTAAAATTCATTACCGTTGCTCAACTTATCGCATACAGAATTAAAAAAGAAAGATTTGTCACCCGTGAGGCTCAAGCAACTTTGCCTACTAAATATGGTGATTTTAAGGTTTACGGATACTTGGATAATTTAAATAACGAAGAGCATGTTGCTCTTGTTAAAGATGACGGTTCGGATAGAATACCGCTGATTCGTGTTCACAGTGAATGTTTGACGGTGGATGTTTTCCATAGCTTAAAATGTGATTGTAATTCTCAGCTTCATCGTGCGATGCAAATGCTTGATGAATGGGGTAAAGGTGCTGTTATTTACATAAAAAACCATGAAGGCCGCGGAATCGGTTTGGTAAATAA
>JAQVKX010000006.1 GCA_028694425.1 Candidatus Gastranaerophilales bacterium | reverse complement strand
TTTGCTTCAGTACCTAAAGGAAATTTCAATTTACAACCTTAGAGGATTTACATGATTAGAAGATTAGTAGTTTACACTATTACGGTAGTGTCATTAGTGTTCTTACTATGCCCTCAAGTCAACGCAAATCAACATAGTGTTTCAAATGTTAAAGCATCCATTGTTAAACATTCACTGGAGATGGGAATAGATCCTGCTCTGGCTTTGAGTATTGCAAAATCTGAATCAGGTTTTAGACATGAGGCAAGAAGCAGACACGGAGCTGTAGGAGTGTTCCAGCTCATGCCTTCAACGGCAAGAAGACTTGGAGTTGACCCGTATTGTCTTAGCGGTAATATTAAAGGCGGGTTAATGTATTACAAAAGACTATACAACATGTTTGGTTCAACCGAACTTGCCCTTGCTGCTTATAACGCAGGTCCGGGAATTGTAAAAAAATACAACAGGATTCCTCCTTACAGAGAAACAAAATATTTTGTATCTAAAATCATGACTGAGTATCATCGTCAAAAATCTAATCCCGACCCTGCAATCGTAAACGCTAAAGGGAAGCAAGCGGTAAAAAATGAAAAAACATTAGAAAATAAAGTTCTTGAAACCACAAATGTTGAAATTAAAACTTTAACGCCTGAGACATTACCGCCTCAAGGAATTATTTAAAGGTAAGGAAAAACGGGGACACAAACAAAGAACGTTAAGCAAATGCTTAACGTTCTTTGTTTGTGTTAAAAAGTGAATAAGTAAAAGGTGAACAGGTGAATAGTTCCTTTATTTTTTTACTTTTTGCATTTCTTCCCTATTGTCAAAAAAAATGTTTTTATTGTAAAATAGTTTTGTTAGGAGTCTGATTAATGTTTAATGAAACAAAGACACATGAGATTACGGTTGACGTTGTTATTTTAACGATAAAAGATAATAGTTTACGTGTTTTGCTTGTAAAGCGGACAAATGAACCGTTCAAAGGCAGATGGGCAATTCCCGGAGGGTTTATTCGTCTGTCGGAAAACCTTGATGAAGCGGCTTTGAGAATCCTTAAAGAAAAGACAAATGTTGAAAACATTTACATAGAGCAGCTTTATACATTTGGTGATCCTCTCAGAAGAACAGATGCAAGGGTAATTACATGTGCTTATTTTGCTTTAATCAGAGAAGAAGACGTAGACATATTTGAAAGTTCCGACGTTGAATGGCATAAGGTTTATCCTTTACCACCCTTGGCATTTGACCACAAAGAGATTATCGAATATTCGCTTAAACGTACCAGAGAACGCTTGGAGATGTGTCCGGTTGCTTATCAACTTCTTAGCGAAAAGTTTACTTTGACCGAAATGCAGACTTCTTATGAACTTATCATGAACAAAAAACTTGATAAAAGAAATTTCCGTAAAAAAGCACTTGCAACTGAAGGCTTAAAAGAACTTAACGAGTTTTCAAAAACAAAGTCAAAACGTCCTGCAAGACTTTATACTTTTGATAAAATCAATCTTAATTCAAAAAGAGCACATTTTATTTCAAAGCCGAAAATCGTAGAAAAACCGGCGGAGGTAAAAGTAATACAAACCGTTAAAGAGCCGAAAACAATAATTGTGAAAGGGAAAACGGTAAACAGTAAACGGTGAACAGGGAACAGAAAACGGTAAAAAGGGAAGAGGACAAGATGCGTAGATGCGTAGAAAACAAAACTTTTCACCTGTTCACCTTATAACCTAAAAAAGGAGTAATAATGCTTACACTGACTTGGATAATACAAATAACATCAGCACTTTTATTAATTGTTTTAATCTTACTTCATTCGCCAAAAGGTGATGGAATTGCAGGGATTGGCGGAGCCAGCCAGCTTTTTTCTTCGCAAAAAAGTGCCGAATCCGGTTTAAACAAACTAACGGGATACATTTCTGCTATATTTATCCTATGTACATTTCTATTGGGATTTGGAATTATTAAATAGTTTTTCTATTTTCCTCTTAATTTACACTAAAAATTTTACCATTCTCAGGAGCATCGATAAATTTTGCCAGCTTTAGTGTTTCCAGTATTAATTCATCTCGTTTTGTTAAGTTTAATTTCTCTTTCCCCAGTTCTTCAGCCTTCATAAGGGCATTAGCCACTCTTCGGATAAATTTTGCAGGAGAATCGATTTCGTAAATGGATTTGTAGAGGACATATCCCTCACTGTCGGTAAGCACTATTCGCCCACCCGGTATTATATATACACTAAAAAATGGATTAGCATGAGCTCTTTGTATGTCATGTCCTAATCTTTCAACTTGTTCCAGGTTTAATGTCCTCATACCTTTTGTAAAAAAATTTAGACATGCCGGATCTGCTGCAATAAATGAACCAAAACTCGGATTGTTTTGTTTTTGAGTTTTTTTAGTTAGATTAGACCTTACATTTACATGTGGCAAAAAATTTACTCTCATAATAACTTTTTACTTCCTATTTCCTACTATACTAACATTTATATAAAACTCATAATAAAAAAACTTACCGATTTATAAAAAAAAATTTACATTTCTTATTTTATTTTCCTTGCAAAACATGTATCTTAAAGAAAATATGTACTTTAAGTTTTTTGGTGACGGGATGTGTTAGTAAGATTTTTAAAAACTCCAAATTTTTAGGACAAAGCTTTGCCGCATGTTTATACAAATGTTTAAAATATATCGGGTCATAGGTTTTCATTTTTCCCATTTGAAAGTCAAGATAATTTATATAAGTCAGAAATTCTTTTGTGCTTAACTTTTCTTTTTCCTCTATTTTTTCTTCAATATCAATAATTTCTGCAGCATTTATACCTAAAATTTTTCCTTGAGCCTGAAGCCTCATTAAATTAGCGATTTTAAGCTGAATGTGGTTATAAAGCTGTGAAACCGATAAGCCATGAACACGATAATAAAGCAAAACTTCATCCAAATTTGCAAAAACGGCTTTGTTAATCAATGAAAGCCAAAGCCCGTAGTCCTGAGCATATTGATAATTTTCATTGTATCTTGCACTGTATTTATCAAGCAAAGATTTTTTAAGCATTACGCTGGGGTGTGCAAATGCGGAATTAACATAAAGCAGATGCTCTACAATTTCATCATTTTTAGTCGGAGGCTTTACTGTTTCATTGGTCGGCAGTATTTTAAAATAAGTACCCAAAACAGTAATTTCAGGGTTCTCTTCCATAAATTTTATTTGTTTTTCAAAACGTTCAGGCATTGAAATATCGTCAGAATCCATTCTGGCAATGTATTCACCTTGTGCAATATCCAATCCCTTGTTGGAAGACTTAACCAAACCTATATTTTTTTCGTTTTCAAAGTATTTTATCCGCTTGTCATCGTAAGACAAGATTACATCTTTTGCATTATTAATCGAGCCGTCATTTATTATAATAAATTCAAAATCTTTATAAGTTTGGTTTAAAATACTCTCGACAGCTTCTCTCAAATATTCTTCTTTGGTATTATAAACAGTCATGATGACTGAAATCTTTGGCATATTCCACTACCTTTTTTGTTAAATATTTTTAATTCTATATTAAAAATGTAGTTTTAACAAACTTGGATTTAGGACTTGAAAAATTATAAAATCTCGTATATAATGGAGTGACACTCCAAATTGTACGAGATTTTTATGATAAAAAGAACATTACAAAAAACAGTCGAAGAAGTTTCAAAGTCTTTCCCTGTCTTATTAATAACAGGTCCAAGACAGGTTGGTAAAACTACTTTGCTTGAAATGATTGCTGATAAAAAACGAAAATATGTTACCCTTGATGATTTAGAACAAAGAAAATTAGCTAAAACCGATCCTGCTATGTTTTTACAAGTAAATCAACCACCATTAATAATTGATGAAATCCAATATGCACCGGAACTGTTTTCTTATATCAAAATGTATGTAGATACTCACAAAAAATCAGGAGATTTTTGGCTTACAGGTTCACAAAAGTTTCACTTAATGAAAAATATCACTGAAACACTGGCAGGGCGTGTTGCTATTTTAGACTTATTAGGATTTTCTTACCAAGAAAAGATTAAAAACGCTGATAATGTTCCATTTTTACCAACTAATGAATGGATTGAAGCCAAAAGGGCAACAAAGGCTAAAGCATTAAATGTTAATGAAGTCTATGAATTAATTTATCAAGGCTCATTCCCAAAATTAGTTACTGATAAAAATGTATCACGTGATATTTTTTATAAATCTTACATCCAAACTTATATAGAGCGAGATGTAAAAGATATTACAAAGATTGGCAATGAAATAGCTTTTTATAATTTTTTAGTGGCAATGGCAGCAAGAACAGGTCAGTTGATTAATTATTCCGATATTGCCCGAGATGTTGATGTTGACATTAAAACGGCAAAGGTTTGGGCCAGTATTATTGAAACTTCGGGTTTAATCAAATTCTTACAACCTTATTATAATAATATAACTAAAAGAATCATTAAGACACCTAAAATGTATTTTTTGGATACAGGGCTTTGTGCATATTTAACGGGCTGGGATAGCCCCAAAACACTTGAAGTCGGTGCAATGAACGGTGCATTTTTTGAAACTTACGTTTTTGCAGAAATCTTAAAATCTTACTGGAATAACGGAAAAAATCCGAATATTTATTTCTATAGAGATAAAGATCAAAGAGAAATTGACTTTGTCTTTGAAACTAATGGAAGACTTTATCCTGTTGAAGTTAAAAAAACAGCAACACCAAGTCTTGCAAACATCAAATCTTTTTCAGTATTAGAAAACCTTAAAAAGCCTATTGGTGAAGGTGCAGTAATTTGTTTATATAATGAATTGCTGCCTTTAAACAGATATGTAAATTTAATACCTATTGGGTGTATTTAAATATTTAACCATTTTGGAAACATCTTTATTCCAATTCCCGTTCCAGTTGCTTAAAATAACGTCTGCGGGGGATAAGCCGTATGGAGTAAGCTCTAAAATCGGCTCTAAAAAATATTCCTCACCTTCGTTATTTTCTTTCAAAACATTTTGTGCGATTTTTAAAATATTCTTTGCGACGTCCTTTGCGGGGTATTTACCGATTTTGGTATTAAGTGCATTTCTCGGAACGTTATATCTGAATTCCATTAAATTATTGTATGTAAATTCAAACATAAGTCTTTCAATATCTTCAAGTGCTTTCTTGTTATATAAAAGAGCCTTATATATTGCCAAAACAGAATACTGCATACCATGGTTTGCACAGTCATGGTTTCTGATTTCAATAAAGTTTCTCAGTCTGACGTCCGGAAAGTACAAATTGGCATGCAGTTTAAAATCTTCTGTTGTGGCTCTATATCCCTCAAACCCGTAATCCATAAACTCTTTGAAGTTCAATTTCCCCAATATCTCAATAGGTTTTTCATCTCTCATGATGAAAATTATCGGCGTCTTCATTACTTCTTCAACATAATCCTCAAAACCGTAACCGGATTTTTTATCAAAGAGTTTTCTGCTCATAAAAGAGCATCTTTCGTTATCCGTATTTAGCCAGCTAAGTCCTCTAAAGGTTTTGTACCCTGTATCTACCCCTCCTCTTATCGGTGAATTTGCAAAAATTGCCGATATAAACGGTGAAATAATGTTTGTAATTCTAAACTTTCTTATGGCATCTTCTTCTGAAACAAAATCGTAGCAAGCTTGAATTCCTGCGGTTTCTCTCATCATAACATCTGATAAAATCCCCCACAAGTAATCTGCCATTATACGATAGCGTTTTTTAGGAATCAGATTAATATTTTTATAAGTTGAAACCGGTGAAATCCCGTATTCAAGCAGGTTGATTTCATATTTTCTCAAAATCGGAGTAATTTTTTTGTTGAAATTATCTATTTTGTTTTTTATACAGGAAATACTTTTATCAGGAGCAAGACTTAATTCCAATTGACAACCGGGTTCAAGAGTTATTCTGTCATCTCCTTTTTTAAGCCCGATAATATTATAATCGTCCGTAATATATTCCCAACCATCAAGTTTTGCAAAAGCCCTCAGTAAATCATAAATTCCATTTTCCTTTGAATAATCAACCATTTTATAATTTATTGATGAAATTGGAAGACGTTCAAACTCTATCCCTACTTTTTCTTCACCTGCCTTCTTACAGCCTTTTTTAAAACCGGACAAAATGTCTTTAAGTTCCGCTTTCTCTTCTAAATTCTTTATTTCCGGCATATAACCTCTATCTTTTTACTTTAAATTTATTATAACATCTT
Organism: Candidatus Gastranaerophilales bacterium; assembly: GCA_028694425.1. Classification (GTDB taxonomy): domain Bacteria; phylum Cyanobacteriota; class Vampirovibrionia; order Gastranaerophilales; family Gastranaerophilaceae; genus JAQVKX01. The sequence continues at coordinate 20,597 of JAQVKX010000006.1, read as the reverse complement.
CTAAAATATCAAAGATTATTTAAAAAAACTCTAGCCTGTTTGTATTATTATAGAGTAGTAACATGGACTACTTACATCGAGCAAAATTATTTAGAACTAAAAAACGGCTTGGTCAGAATTTTTTGGTAAATCCTGACGTAATCCAAGCTATACTTGATAGTGCAAATATTTCGAAAGAAGATACTGTTTTGGAAATAGGAGCCGGTGTAGGTTTTGTGACCGAACAGCTTGTAAGGCATGCCAAAAGAGTTATCGCTATAGAATTGGATGAAAGTGCAATCAGAGAACTGGAAAAAATAAAATGCGACAATCTGGAAATTGTTCATCAGGATATTTTAAAAACGGATTTAAGTGATTTTACGACAGTAAGTAGGGTGGGATTACTATCCCACCAACAAAAAATTAAGATTGTTGCAAATATACCTTATTACATAACCAGCCCTATTATTACACATCTTTTAGGCGAAATCGATGATTTAAAAAACAAAAACAGAGAACATATTTCTGAAATTATCCTAATGGTTCAATATGAAGTTGCTCAAAGAATTGTTGCAAACGAAAAAAGTCCTTCAAAGCAGTACGGGCTTTTGACGATTTTATCCCAATTTTGGGCAGAGTGCGAAATAATACAAAAAGTCGGGCGAAAATCTTTTTACCCTAGTCCCAAGGTTGATTCCGCTCTTGTAAAAATGACTGTACGCGAAAAACCCTTGTTGGAATTAAGCGATTATAAACATTTTAGAAAGACGATTAAAGCGGCTTTTTCACAGCGTCGTAAGAATATTAAAAATTGCCTTTTAAGCGGAGGGTTTTCCAAAGAAAACATTGTAAAATCGCTTAAGAATTTAGGAATTAGCGAAAACACACGTGGTGAAACGATTTCTATTGAGGATTTTGGGAAATTATCAGAGGAGTTGATAAAAAATGCATGAAAAAAATGACAATTATTTATGTATACACCCTCGCCCCTTGGGGGAGAGGGCGATTTTCAGAATGAGCAGAGGTCCGCGAATTCTAGAAAATCAGGGTGAGGGGTATCCCAATATACATGCACTTTTTACCCCTCACCCTGAAATTCCGGCACTCGTACCTCGTGCTGAATTTCATCCCTCTCCCCCAAGGGGCGAGGGTGAGCAAACGCTTATAGCTAATTCTGTTAAACAATTACAAAACATAAAAGAAATTAAAGTTAAATGCCCTGCCAAAATAAATTTGACACTTGAGGTTTTAGACAAACGCCCTGACGGATTTCATAATATCCAAAGCGTTATGCAGACAATTAATTTGTTTGATATTTTGACAATAAAAATCGAAGAAAGTGAAGATTTTGAAATAAAACTCTCCGGCACAAGCAACGAAATCCCTTATGATGAGAGGAATTTGGCTTATAAAGCGGCTGAACTTTTTTTTAGATGCAAAGATGCAAAGATGCAAAGATGCAAAGAAAAACAAGAACTATGCATCTATGCATCTATGCGTCTATGCATCTTTCTACATATTGAAAAAAATATCCCTGTAGCCGCCGGCTTAGCCGGCGGCAGTACCGATGCGGCAGGTACTCTGTGGGGACTGAATAAATTATTTGATAATATACTTTCTGATGAAGAACTGCACCAACTATGTTTACAACTGGGCTCTGATTTGAACTTTTGTCTTGAAGGCGGGTGCCAGCTTGCAACAAGTCGAGGTGAAATTCTTGAAAAACTGCCTTTTCAAGAATTTCGCCTCTCACTGATTAAACCTAAAAATCTTGGTATAAGTGCCAAAGAGGCTTATACGAAATTCTCGGCATTTGAGAAAAAGCCTAACTTAAATATGACAACAAAATTGATTAACGCTGTCGGGCTGGAAAGCCCGACCTACTCCCACGAAAAAAACATTGTAAACATCCAAGAATTCTTACACAATGACCTTGAAGCAGCATTAATTGAAGAGTATCAAGAGCTTCGAGAAATTAAAATGGAGTACCCCGAAGCGATTATGTCCGGTTCGGGTTCAACTTTTTTTGCCATAGATATTGATTTTAAGGACTTTAATGATAATTTTTGGATTAAAAACGGCTTAAAATCAATACCTTATGGTGTTTGTGAATTTAAATAATATTTTTCAAATTAGTACTTGACTTTTGATTCATTAATCGGTATACTGGTACCAGTTAGTTAGAAGGTATTATTTATGTCAGAAAGCATGTTGAAAATTTCAGATGCAGCATCGATTGCTCTACATTCGATGATTATTCTTGTAAAAAAAGGCGATAAATTGACCTCGGTCAAAGAAATTGCAGCGGAACTTAACATCAGTGCAAATCATCTTTCAAAAGTGCTGCAAAGACTTACAAAAGCAGGGTTTGTTGAGTCTATTAAAGGTTTTAACGGCGGGTTTAGGATAAAGGCAAATCCGCAAATTTTAACTTTTTTGCAGATATATGAACTTTTTGACGGCAAACTGAAAGATTCAAGTTGTCTTTTATCAAATAATAAATGTGGTGACAAGTGTATTTTTAGTGACTTGATTTCTTCGATTAACAGACAGGTAAAGGAGAAATTTGAAAGCACAAAATTATCTGATTTTATAAAGTAACTTTTTTTACATTAAAATAGGTAAAAAAGTACCAATTAACATAGATAAAATAAATAGGTAAGATAGTGAATTTGTAAAACAAAAGAATTTAATATAGTAGATAAAAAGGAGAAAAATTATGAACATGTATTGTTATCAGTGTGAGCAAACAGCAAAAGGCGAAGGATGCCAAATACAGGGAGTTTGTGGCAAGCAGGCTACAAGTGCCGATTTACAGGATGAAATCGTTTCTAAAATTAAGGAACTTGCGTTTTATGCAAATAAATTGAGACAAAGCGATTATATTAACAAAAAAGCCGATATGGCAATGATTGAAGGACTTTTTACAACAGTTACAAACGTCAATTTTGATGATATACGTTTGAAGAGAGTAAAAGAAACAATCCAAATACAGATTAATGAACTGAAAGAACTGGCTAATTTTGATTATACTCCGATGTCCACTTCTGTACTAGAGCGAAAAGCCCTACTGGGTGAGGATATTCATTCACTTCATGAGATTATAACATATGGTTTGAAAGGTGCTGCAGCTTATTATGACCATGCAAAAATTCTAGGATATGAGGATGACAAACTTGTAGGTGAATTTTTTGAAGTTTTAGATTTCCTGAATAATAAAAATGCAACTTCAGATGAGCTTTTGGCTAAGGCTTTACAGGTAGGCGAGATTAATTTTAAGGTTATGCAGCTGTTGGATGATGCAAACACATCAACTTACGGGCATCCTGAACCGACGAGAGTCAGAGTTACGCCGATAAAAGGCAAAGCGATTGTTGTATCGGGGCATGACTTAAAAGATTTGGAGGAACTTTTAAAACAGACCGAAGGGACAGGGATAAATGTTTACACTCATGGCGAAATGCTCCCCTGCAATGCTTATCCCGGCTTGAAAAAATATGCCCATCTTGTCGGAAATTATGGCGGTGCCTGGCAAGACCAACAGAAGGAATTTAAGGAGTTTCCCGGAGCGATTCTGATGACAACAAACTGTATTCAAAACCCCCAAGGGTATTCTGACCGTATTTTTACAACGGGGCTTGTTGCATGGCCGAATGTAAAGCATGTTCACAGAAGCGATTTTTCTGCTGTAATCGAAGCTGCACTGAAGGAAAAAGGTTTTGAAGAAGATGACGAAGAAAAATATATTACTATAGGTTTTGGCAGGAATTCAATCATATCTATTGCACCAACTGTAGTTAAGGCTGTAAAAGCAGGTCAAATAAGACATTTTTTCCTTATTGGCGGATGTGACGGTGCAAAATCAGGCAGAAATTATTATACTGAATTTGCACAAAAAGTTCCCCAAGATTGTGTAATTTTAACTCTTGCTTGCGGAAAGTACAGATTTAACAAACTTGAATTCGGTGATATTGGCGGGATACCAAGGCTTTTGGACGTAGGACAATGTAATGATGCGTATTCTGCAATAAAAATAGCTCTTGCGTTGTCAGAGGCGTTTGAAAAAGAAGTTAACGATTTACCGTTGTCAATGATTTTATCCTGGTATGAGCAAAAAGCTGTTGCAATATTGCTTACGCTGCTTTATTTAGGCATAAAAAATATTCGGCTTGGTCCTTCTCTCCCTGCTTTTATAACCTCAAATGTGTTAAATATTCTTGTCGAAAAATATAACATAAAACCGATTACGACACCTGACGAAGACTTAAAAGCGATTTTGGGATAATTAATTAGGTTATAAGGTGATGAGGTGAATAGGTGAACAGTTCCGTTTAAAAACTACGCATCTACGCCTCCACGCATCTTATCTTCTTTTTACTTTTTACATTTTGCTTTTTGCTTAATTAATAGTATAGACTTTGCGATAATACATTACAGCACCGGCAATAGTAAGAATAATATTTGCCATCCAAGCTGCAAAAAACGGCGGCAGAGAACCTGCTTCGCCAAAAGAAATTGACAAAGCTCTTATTAAATAATATGTAAAAAGTATCAAAATACTGAAGAGAAAACCGCGGTTGTAACGTACTCTGGGCGGAGTTATGGCAAGCGGAACTCCAATTAAAACAAGGACAATTGTTGTTGCAGGCAAAGCCAGTTTATCAAAAAGCTGAACTAAATTGACATTTCGTTGTGTGGTGTCTAAACCTGTATTTTGCATCATATATTTAAACAACGAGACAAAATTATGTTCTTTTGCTATGTTTTGCCCGAGTTCTTTTGACAAATCAATTCCGAATTGTGCCACGGAATTTTCAAAAAAAGTTGTATTAAGAATTTTGCCTTCCTGTGCGACGGTATAGATTGCCCCTCTATTAAATTCCCATCCGGCAGGGGAAGTTGAACCGTCTTGAGCTTGAAGAACTTGTATTGCATCAGGTTTTGACATATCCAATACCGTAATATTATGTAAAACTTTGTTTTTACAGTTCCCGACATAAAAAAGCCGTTTTAAATTCCCGTTTTCTTTAAGTTCTTTAAAAATAAAATTTTGTTTGCCTTCGGGAATATTTTTTTGCCCTAATGACCATAGAGCCAAATCTTTAGACTGTTTTGTGGTAATCGGTACAATGGTTTCGTTAATGAAAAAACTTGCCAAACACATGATTGCCGCAAAAATAAAAATCGGCTTTGCAATCCTGTTTATGCCTATTCCGCAAGAACGCATTACGGTAATTTCGGATGCTAAACTAAGTTTGTTTAAGGTCATTACTGTTGCAAGCAAAACTCCCATAGGGATTGTCATAACAAAAACCGCCGGCAAATTTAAAATAATTATCATTAAAGCAACCTTAAACGGTATACCGTAAAGTGCAATTTGCTTAATCAACGTGATAAAAGTGTCTGAAGCAAAGATTATTGAAGTGAAAATAAAAACACCCATAATAAACATTTCAATAATTTGTCTTAAAATATATCGATCCAATATGGTCATTTTTTTGAATATTCTTGAAATCATAAATTTATTTTATATGGAAAATAAAAAACAAACAAGCTAATTCATCTTTGCATCTTTAGTGCCTTTTGTTTAATAAAAAAGGGAGAGTGACCCGCACACTCTCCCTAAGCCCTGTTTATTTTAATTCTTTCAGGATATTCTTATAAGGACATATCCCGAAAAGGCAGTCATTGCCTGCATTTTTCATAAAAATTTGAGGTCTTACCGGTCTTAGGTTTCTCTCTAAAGTGTCCTTTTTAGCTAGAACGATTTTATTTTTTTCGAGGTTCATTAATTCTGAAACGGAGCAAGCTCCGCCGGTTATTGTTCCGCTTTCTTTTTGTCCGCAAGCTAAAACTTGACCGGTTGCCAGAACAGCACAAATAACCGATATACTAAAAATCTTTTTCATAATTCTATACTCCTGCATATGTGTACTTTCTATAAAATAGAATCCTTACTTATTTTTGTCATGCTGAACTTGTTTCAGCATCTATCCAATATAGTATACCGGGTAGATCCCGAAACAAGTTCGGGATGACATATTTAATTTCTATATTTTCATAAATTCCAATACTTACCATTAATAGTAAATCTTTTTTTATACAAATTCATTAGCAAAAAGTATAATCTTTGGCAACTTGGCTTAAAGGCTGAAAAGCTGAAAGGTTATCAGAGGCGTGGATGCGTAGAGACGTGGAGGCGTGAAATTTTGCTTAATGCTTACTATTAAAATCATTTTTAAACTAAAGCAATTTTAATTTAAAAACTACGCATCTACACATCTACGCATCTTGTCTTCTGTTCCCTTTTCACCTTTTCTTCACTCATTATAAACCAATTTTTTCCTCAAATTCCATTGGATTAAGGTTAGGACAAGGATTATTGTAAATAAAACATAAGCAATTGCACTGGCGGTGCCGGTTTTAAAATACTCAAATGCGTTTTTATAAACAGCATAAACCAAAACATTTGTACTGTCCAAAGGCCCGCCCTGTGTCATCATATAAATTAAATCAAAAACCTGAAATGAGCTTATACAAGTTATTACAACAACAAAAAATATTGTAGGTGAAAGCAAAGGAACGGTTATAAACCTGAAAATATCGAAATTGTTTGCACCGTCAATTTTTGCGGCTTCAAAAAGCGATTGACTAATGGAACTTAGCCCTGCAAGAAAAATCACCATATTATATCCGATTAACTTCCAAACAGAAACGATTATCAAGGCAGGCATTGCGAAATTAGTATCATAAAGCCAATTAATATTAAGCCTTAAAACATGGTTCAGAATCCCGATATTAGGGTCAAAAATCCATTGCCAAATTACCGCAATTACAACCATTGGTGTAACAAAAGGCAGAAAATAAGCCATTTTAAAAAATTCCGAACCCCTTATTTTAGAGTTCAATATAAAAGCCAGGACTAAAGGAATTATCACTGCAAAAATCGATGTGGAAATTGCATAGACAAAAGTATTCAATAAAATTTTCCCGAAAAGCGGGTCTGTAAGGATTTCATGATAGTTTTCAAACCCGACAAATTGTGCAGGATTAAGCAAATCCCATTTCATAAAACTTAAACCGAATGAAAAAAATACGGGAATTATAATAAAAATAAACGTTCCGACCAATGCCGGAAATATAAAAACCCACCCCATAAATGTTTTATTATTCTGAATTTCAAGCACAGGTAACTTGCCCCCCACCCCTACCCTACCCCTCAAGGGGGGAGGGAGTTGTTAATGTTTTACTGTTTGATAAATTTGATAAAATTTTTTTCATGTTTGTATTATACTATAAATGAGGAGAGGAAACAGTAAAGAGGGAACAGAAAATTGTTTAAGCTACCGGAAACAGCATTCGGCAAAAACGATATAAGAGGGATTTACGGTAAAGATATTACCGAAGATTTGTTTTACTATGTAGGCAAAGGATTTGTTAAGTATTTAATTAAACATTCCGACAAATTGCCCTCTGAAATGTGGTTAACGGTTACAAAAGATGCCAGAAATCATTCACCGGCACTTTCTCAGGCACTTATAAACGGTGTGATTTCAACCGGTGCAAATATTGTAGATTTAGGCTTGGCACCTACTCCGATAGGTTATTATTCAGAAGCAGTAGGGATTAATGCAACAGTTACGGACGGAAATGATATCATAGGAGCATTAATCGTTACAGCAAGCCATAATCCGCCTCAATATAACGGGCTAAAGATGACTTTTAACGGTCAATCCCTTAATGAAGAACAGATTAAAGAACTAAAAGAGTTTACATTGAGAGAAGTAGGGAAAACAACATTGCCTAATAAAGTCGGAAAAGTTAAAACGTATGACTTAATCCCTGATTATACGGATGTTATGATAAAGAATTTCGGCAGAGTAGGAAACGGCGTAAAAGTTGTGGTAGACAGTGCAAATGCAACGGGAGGCGTTGTTGCTCCTAATTTATATCGTGCTTTAGGGTGTGATGTTGTCGAATTATACTCCAATCCTAACGGCAATTTCCCGCATCATCATCCAAACCCCAGTGATGAAAAGACTTTGACCGATATTAAAAAAACGGTTATTAAAGAAAAAGCAGATTTGGGAATTGCATTTGACGGAGATTCTGATAGAATAGGGCTTATCGATTCTCAAGGCAGAAGTGTAAGTGGTGATAAACTGCTTTTGATTTATGCCCAAGATATAATCGATAAAATGCAAAATGCAAGTTCAAAACCGGTCATTGTTTCCGAAGTTAAATGTTCCCAGGTGCTTTATGATACAATTGTAGAGCTTGGCGGGCATGCAGTTATGTGTAAAACGGGGCATGGTTTCATAAAATGTAAAATGAAAGAAGTCGGAGCCGTTTTAGCCGGCGAAATGAGCGGACACACTTTCTTCAAAGACAGATACCATGGTTTTGACGATGCAATTTATGCAGGATGCAGAATAATTGAAATAGCAGCAAATCACAAAAGAAAAAATCCTGATTTTAAAATAGAACAACTCTTAGCTCCGTTTGATAAGGTTTTCTCATCTCACGAAGTAAGATTTCCTTGTGAAAACGAACTTAAAAAGCCTACTCTAAAGGCTTTTGAAGAAATGCTGGATAAAAATCCGAATATTTTTGGGGAAAAAATTAAAGAAGTAATAACATTAGACGGATTAAGAATAATTTTTGACGGCGGATTTGCAATTATTCGCCAAAGTAATACAGAACCTGTTTTTACGCTTCGATTTGAGGGTAAAACACAAGCTCAAGCCGAACATTACCAAAATGTTATGTTGGAAAGTCTTAAAAAAATTATGGAAGGATAAAAATGCTCTTATTTATACTATCTTTTTTGCTGGTTTTTATATCGTCTTATTTGATAACAAGTGTTATAGCACCAAAGAAAAGTATATTGGGATTTATTTATCTTTTTCTTATTGCATTTGCACAACTTGTTTTTACATTCGAAGTCTTATCACTTTTTACGGCAATAAAAGAGTTTTGGGTTTTAGTCTTTAATGTCTTATTGTTAGTCGGAAGTATTTATGTTTGGAATAAAAAAGAAAGACCGCTTTTTAGCCTTGACTTTAAGGATTTTAGAAATCGTATAATAAATTCTTTAAAATTGGACAAATCTTTAATGTGGCTTTATGTTGCTTTTCTTGTTTTTATAATTGTTTCGCTGTGCTTGTGTTTACTGTTCCCGATAACTAACGCCGATGCTCAGGCATACCATGTTGCCAGAAGCCTTTTTTGGGTTTTGCAGGGCAGTTTAAAGCACTTTGATATTGCAGATATAAGAAACCTTTGCTTGCCTATAAATTCTGAAATACTTTACGCCTGGATTATATTATTTGTAAAAAAAGATGTCTTCCTTGGATTTTTCTCGTTTGTTGGGTATTTGTTGTCTATAGTCTCACTTTATAACATTCTGGGATACTGTGGATACTGCGTAAGAAAAAGGCTTTGGGTAATTTTTGTTTTATCCTCCTTCGCATCGGTAATTGTACAGGTTTCGGGTACTGAAACCGATATAATCATTGCAGGGCTTGCACTTTCGTGTGTCTTTATGTTTTGGTATGCACTTAAAAATAACAAAATAATACCGATTTTTATGGCATCGTTAGCTTATGCACTTGCAATAGGGACAAAAACCACGGCATTGATGGCTATACCCGGTGTAGGAGTTTTAATGCTTGCGATTTGTTTTTACCAAAAAAAATATAAACCTTTACTGTATTTTTTGGGGTTCGGTATAATAAACTTTCTGATTTTTGCTTCATATAACTATATTTTAAACTTCATTCATTTTGGAGATTTTATGGGTCCTCAGAGTTTTATGGTGGTTTCGAAAAATTATTACGGTTTCAAAGGAATGATTGCGAATTTCATAAAATATTTGTTTATGATGATTGATTTTACCGGTTTCAGATGGTCGGATTATTTAGGTCCGACTATTATAAATATCCGAAACGGTGTTTTAAATTACTTACACTTAGATTATGTATACGATGGTTTGTACTCAACTCCTTATAATGTTAATAGAATGCTGTTGGAGCCGCTTATGGGGGCAGGTGTCTTGGGGATACTGGTGTTTTTCCCTTGTCTTATATGGGGATTGATTAAGCCTATTTTTAAATTCAAGAATAAAAAACCATGGTTTATTTTTACATTTGCAATTGTTTTTATAATAAATCTTCTTGTAATGTCATATTTGCTTACATATATGGTGTTTAGTGTAAGATTTTTAATGACTTTTATAGTTATTTCTTCTCCATTATTAATTTATTCATACTTATCAAGGAAAAATCCTTTAAAATACATAATAGTTTTATTTTGTTTGTTCTATTTGATTTGCGTATCAACACACTTATGGGCAAGACCGTTTTACAAAATCGGAAAAATATTAATGAAAAATCCATCCATAACAAGTCTCAGGAACAGACCGCATTGTCAAAATTATGAAGATCCTCCTCAATTTACAACTCCGATTTGTTCTCTGATTAACAGACTTAAAACTAAATTCCCCAACAGTAAAAAAATTCTCGCATTTATTCCGACTTCAGATAGTATTTATTTATTAAAAGCACTGGAATTTGAAGGTTATAAAATTGATTTTAGAAGGCTGGAAGAAGTCAAAAAAATTAATTTTGATGATTATAATTTAATAATTTCTACAGATAAAGGTCAAGTCATGACTTATATGACCGATTATGAAAAAAGGAAAAATGATTACAGAATAGAAGGAAGAAAGGTTTTTTTCGATAAATCAGACTTAGTTCCTTGTTTTTACAAACCAAATCCGAATTTATTTAATGTAAAAGACCCTCAAGGTCAATATCCTTTTCAAGTTCAATGCCAAATGAGCAGAAAATACCTTAGGCAGAAAAATCTTGAAGCACTTGCAATTGCGGGAATAAGAGGAATACAAAGTGATGAATTCGGGTATTATGTGATTTATGCTAATATAAAATAGATCCAATTGCTGTTTTTATTTTATCAAAAATTGTTCCCCCCGGAACAATTTTTATTGTAATTGTTAAAACAAATTTTTTATAATAAAATATAAGGTATGTTCGAAGTAGGGTGGGATTACTATCCCACCATTATCAGCGGGGGGATATGTTCGACTCTTTATCATACAGGTTACAGGATATAATCAGAAAAACATCTCAGAATGCTTCTTTAACAGAAGACAATATGCAGGAGGCACTGAGAGAAATTCGCCGTGCACTTCTGGAAGCTGATGTTAACCTGCGTGTCGTGAAAGCTTTTATTTCAAATATTAAAGATAAAGCCGAAGGAGAAGAGGTTCTAAAAGGAGTTAATCCTTCTCAACAACTGGTTAAAATTGTTCATGATGAGCTTGTGGAACTCTTAGGAAAAGAACTTTCGCCACTTAACTTTGACGGACATCCGAATATTATTATGATGCTCGGACTTCAAGGTTCGGGAAAAACTACATCGAGTGCAAAATTAGCCGTAAAACTTAAGAAAGAAGGCAGAAATCCGCTTTTGGTAGCTTGCGACGTTTATCGTCCCGCTGCAATTAAACAATTACAGACTTTAGGACAGCAAATCGGGATTGAAGTTTTTACACTGCCGGACAGTAAAAATGTTCAAAAAATCGTTCAAGATGCAATAAATTATGCAAAAGAAAACGGATTTAACACAATTATTCTTGATACTGCAGGGCGTCTGCAAATCGACACCGATATGATGGCAGAACTTTTGCTTATTGACAGAGCCTTTAATCCGCAGGAAAAATTACTCGTAATTGATGCAATGACGGGTCAGGAAGCCGTAAGTGTCGCAGAAAACTTTGATGCACAACTCAGCCTGACGGGGCTTGTTTTAACCAAGTTGGATGGTGATTCACGTGGTGGTGCAGCTCTAAGTATCGTTCATTGTACCAAAAAACCCATAAAATTAACCGGTACCGGCGAAAAATTAAACGCTCTTGAAGATTTTTATCCTGAGAGAATGGTTACAAGAATTCTCGGGATGGGTGATATTGTTTCGCTTGTTGAACGTGCTCAGGAAGTTTTTGACGAAAAACAAGCACTTGAGCTTGAGAAGAAAATGCGTAAAGCCGAATTTTCGTTTGACGATTTCTTAAAAATGCAAAAACAAATGAAAATGTTCGGTTCAATTGATCAAATCTTGGGTATGCTACCAATTCCGGGGCTTAAAAAAGAAGATAAAGACTTAATTTCCCACCAAGGGGAAAAGCAGTTTAGGCGAATTGAAGTATTTATTCAGAGTATGACGCCTCAAGAACGTGCTAATCCCGAATTGATTAATTCAAGCCGCAAAAAGCGTATTGCAGCAGGATGCGGAATTTCTTTGCATGAGATAAATCTCTTTATCAAACAGTTTGAACAAATGCGTGGTATGATGAAAGGTTTGTCCGATGTCAAAGACAAAATGAAAGGCGGTAAAATGGGCATGAAGCAGGCAATGAATATGATGAAGAAGTTTAAGTAAATGGAAAATGGTAAACCATGATTGATGGTTATATGTGTTCAACCATGACACCCTCACCTCAATCCTCTCCCCTCAAGGGAGAGGAAGACCAATTATTTTTGGAATATGAATGGGAAAATGGGAAATGAAGCGTAGATTCCCCCTCACCCCTTGAGGGAGACAAAGCGAACCGCCGAGATGTTCGAGGCGTGTGAAATTGTCCGCACAGGAAAGAGTGAGAGGAAATTTTTCAATATGAGAAAATTTTAATTTTCGAATATTAGAAAAATGGTAAGGGGTAAAAAGTTTATGATTAAGCAATACCCCTCCCCGAAATCAAAGATTTCGACCCTCCCGCAAGGGGAGGGTAAGAGATAAAGATAGAAGCAAAAGGTTAAAAAATGAAGAAAATAATAATAACAATACTTTTAATATTCTTTTGTTCAAGTGTTTCGTTTGCATATGAAACTGATTATCGTCAACTTTACATTAATATGGAAGTTCCGACTTTTTCGTATGTTCATGGAATTGATCCGGGGCAGTATTACGATAACAAAGATGCTACATACTCCGTTTATCCTCTTTTTAGGCTGACTTCGCCGATTTATTTTAAAACAATTACGGTCCAGCCCGGATATTATGCTCTTACGCCTGTTATGCACAAAGGCGAACCGTATTTACTCTTTAAAGATAACGGTATAGTCAAATACATAGTTCCTGTTTATAAAAAAGAGCTTGTGCCGGAAGGGTTTTACGAGACACATTTGCCCAAGCCGAAGCTTACATTTATGCAAAAAATGAGTAAGAATTTTTACGGATTTATCGGCAAACATTTTAAACGAGCCAAAAGAAAACCTAAAATACAAAGCTACATAGAAGTAAACGACTTGGATAACAAGTTTGTATCGATAATTATTTACTTTGGAAATTATCGTTATTACACGCTTTTTAGAACAGTGCAAATGTGAATTTAGTTAAACGGGTGAACAGGTGAATAGGTGAATAGTTTTAAAAGTGAGCAGTGAGCAGTGAGCAGTGAACAGTGAGCAGAAGATTCTATTTCCTATTTCCTATTTCCTATTGCCTATTGCCTATTTCTTTTCCCTTCACGCCTCACGCTTCACGCTTCACTTCTTCTCACCTCTCACTATTTGACCAACTCCAGCACTTTGTTCAAACACTCAATAACAACAGGCGTATAATCGTGTGAATCACCGTCGTATTCTATTTTCTTACAAGGTTCCGGTTCGACAAAAACTTTATTGCCTTCCGTTAAAAATACATCTTTGGGGATTTTTCCATTATATAAACCAAATATAAATTTTAAGATAGAATTTTTTATAACCAAAACATAAATCTTCCCGTCATCGGGTTTTGTATTAAGACCGACATAAAGCCCTGATGCTACAAAATTATTTTTAAAAACCATAATATGATAAACTTTACTGAACTCAAATTCTCTGCCGTCCACATTAATTTTTGTCTTAAAAGGTTTGGTAAAGCAAACTGTAACTAATGCCGCGATTAGAGTTCCCAGCTTATCGCCGAAAAATTTTCTTATTTTATTGGCAATATCCGCCATTTGTGCTCCTACGCCGATATTGCAGCTTGACGCAAAATAAGCTGTGGAATTATCTTTAGTGTAAGTAATTTTCATTATGTCTATAAGCTTACGCCTGTCACATTTTAAAACATTTAGTGCTTCTTGGGGAGTAACGGGAATTTTATGAAATTTGCAAAAATCAGGGCTTGTTCCCGAATATAAAACGCCCAAAGCCTTTTTATTCGGGGATTTCATAATTCCGTTTATCACAAGATTAATAGTGCCGTCGCCGCCTACTGCAACAATAGTTTCACTATCGGACATTATTGCACTGTCAATCAGGTGTTTTTTGTTTTTGGTTATAATTTTTTTTGAACCCTGCCCTAAAAAATATTTCCAATTTTTTCTGCCTTTGCCGTTTCTGGAACTCGGATTTAATAATAAAGTTTTGTTTTTCATTGATGGCTTGCTCCTGAAGCTAAACTTACTTACAACAGAGTTTAAAATAATCCGCCGAATGTATAAATAAAATAGCAATTTTTTTTATGTTTATGTTTTATCTTAATATGTTAGTATCACTTAGAAATAATAATGTTAATTTTACAAGCACTCCGCTTTATGAAATAAGGCTCCCGAAAGCTGACGGAAGCGGTTTTGTTGATGCTGTAGTATCAATGCTTGACCCTCATAATGCAGAAGATATAGCTGCTATAGAAAAAATTAAACAGACATGGAAAGATACTAAAAGAATATTAAATCATATTTATGAAGCATTTGTCGAAAAGAATTCATCTTATGAATATAATGCTATAGAACTTAAAGAAGGGAGTTTAGAGGATAGAATTGTTGCTTTATCGGCATATGAAATAAACTGTCGCAATGCTTCAATTCCGAAATTAAATTTGTCATATCTTGTTGTAAAACCTGAATTGACTAAATCGGGAAGAACAATTAAAAACATAGGAGAAGCTTTATTTGGTTTTGTAGTTGATGTAGCTAAAGAAATTAGCTCTTTTTGTTTAAGTTTTGATTCTAAAAACAACGGGTTTTATCAACGGATATTAGAAAAGGCAGGTATATCAAGACCGGAACTTAACGGGAGCAAAAATGTAAAAGTATCATTATATGAACAAGATATTTTGGATTTTTGGAGTCATTGGCAACAAAAATTTCAACCGATGGATTTAGATGAATTTGATGGATGGACGGCTTAGAATATGTTAGTATCATTTCGAAATAATAATGTTAATTTTACAAGTACTCCGCTTTATAAAATAAAGCTTCCGAAAACTGACGGAAGCGGTTTTGTTGATGCTGTGGTTTCAAGGCTTGATCCTAATGATAAAATTGACCAAGATGCTGTTAAAAATATTTTGGGAACTTGGGCAAAAGGAATTGCAGCGGATATTTGTAAATATTTTTTAAGACCTCCAAAGGAAAGTGAATATCATGCTATAGAACTTGTCGGAGATGAAAATTTGGCAGGAAAAATAATAGCCTTATCAAGAGATGATTTAAATGCTTGCGGAAATTTATTACATTTATCTCTTCTTGCGGTAAAGCCGGAAGTAAGTTTTCAAAACCCGCAAAGAAAAATTAAAGATGTCGGACAAGCTTTGTTTGGTTTTATAATTAATATAGCAAAGGAATCAGGTATTTGCTTAGAGTTTGTCTCCAGAGCCAATAAATTTTATTTAAAAGTCTTACAAAAAGCCGAATTGTATAGAGATAGTTTAAATTCTGACTTAGAAGCCGATATTTATTTAGCTAAAGATGAGATTTGCAAACTTGCAGCTCATTGGAAAAAAGATTTTAAACCTAAAAAATTTGAAGAAGGTGTATTAGCTTAGATATTTTCACTTTAACAATTCATAAGGTTCAACGCCAAGAGTTTTTGCTATCATACAAAGCCTTTTTACACTCGGAATTCTCTTACCCCGTTCGATAAGAGAAACATAGTCTGCTGAAATACCTGCTGCTTCACTTAAATTTTCTTGAGAAAGTTTTAGCAGCTCTCTATACTTTTTTATATTTTCTTTAATTTTTAATATCGTACTATTTGTCATATTTTAATTTAAAAAATTAATTTAATCCCGCTAGTTCTTCCAAGGATACTCCCAATGCAAATGCGAGTCTTATGAAAGTATTTAATCCGACTGTTTGTTTACCGTTTTCAATTTTATTTATATGTTCTCTTGTCCGATTAATTTTTTCAGCAAGAAGTTCTTGAGAATATCCCCTCAATTTTCGGTATTTTTTTATTTGAATTCTTATTTTAGAATTATAATCTTTATCAAATACTTGCATAAATTTAATTTTAATAGTAAGATAAAAATAAATCTGTGAATAATTATTCACTATAAATATCTAAAAACCTTTTTATATCTAATTTAGGAGAATAAAATGAAACTAAAAGAAAGACGGGAATTCATAAGGAAAGAATTACAAGCTATTTATGATGAATTTAATATTTGTATCAACCAAATGATTATGCTTAAGCCCTTCATTAAGGATTTAATAGATGTTACAGAAGGTGCACAGCCGACCTATGATTTAGTCGGATTCATTCAAAAAGATAAAATTTAGTCGGTAGTCGATAGATTGGGTTGAAAGACCTTATTTATGATGTTTACATAGGTTTATGCTTTTCAACCCAACACCATAAAATTGTTGGGTAAAATTTTGTTGGGGTAAAAAATGTGAATTTAGCCATAGTTGTCGGGCAAGTATGCCCGACCTACAATTAAACCAACTAATTCCATTTTTTTATTTAACGGATATAATGGTAAACATGGATATTTTAGAAGTTAAAAATCTGAATTTGGGGTTTGAAACAGAAGCAGGTTTCAAACAGGCTTTATATGATGTTTCTTTTTCTCTGCAGAAAGGAAAAATTCACGCTTTGGTCGGTGAATCCGGCTGCGGAAAGACAATCAGTGCAATGAGTATTTTGCAACTTTTGCCTAAAACCGCTAAAATAACAGGCGGAGAAGTGTTTTTTAGTGAACAGGAAACAGAAAACGATAAACAGAAAATCGATATTTTAAAGTTAGAGAAAAAAGAATTAGAGCAAATAAGGGGTTCAAAAATTGCACTTATTCCGCAGGATCCGATGACATCTTTAAATCCGCTGTATACAATCGGAAACCAACTGCTTGAAGTGATTGAAAAACATCAGGGCTTAAAAGGCAAAGAAGCATTGCAAAAAGCGGTAGAAGCTCTTGAATTGGTGCAAATCCCTTCTGCCAAAGAAAGATTAAATGTTTATCCCCACGAATTTTCAGGCGGAATGAAGCAGCGGGCGATTATTGCCATGGCTCTTGCCTGTAATGCACAAGTAATAATAGCCGACGAACCCACAACTGCTTTGGATGTAACAATTCAGGCACAAATTATGGAGATTTTAGCTAACATAAAAAAAGAAACGGGTACGGCTATACTTTTAATAACGCATGATTTAGAGCTTGTGCAGGATTGTGCGGATAAAATTTCGGTTATGTATTCGGGAAGAATTGTCGAATCTGCCGATACACAATCATTTTTTACCTATACAAATCACCCTTACTCAAAAGCATTATTAAAGTCGCGTCCGCATGAAAAAGGTGAAAAGCTTGCAATAATTGAAGGTCAGCCGCCGACAATCCAGCAGGAAATTTCCGGATGTAAATTTCACCCCAGATGCCGATTTGCAATGCAGGTTTGTTCCCCAAAAGTGCCTGAATTAAAAGAAATTAGACCTAACCACTTTTCTGCCTGCTTTCTCAATAGGGAAGAGAAAAGGTAAAAGGTAACGGGGAAAAGAAGTTGAAAAGTTGAACAGTCGAATAGTTGAAAAGTTTAATTTTAACTTCTTTTCTCCGTTACCTTTTACCCGTTATCTTTTTATCCATTTTTCATTTTTAATTTTCCATTTCACAACGTATCTACGTACTGAATAATATCATCAGATTCGTACATTTTTGCGTTATGGTCTGTATCCACCAGAAAAGGAACCTGATCTTCTCCGCCTAAATGCAGTAACTCATCCATATTAACCGGATCCGAAATATCCAATGCACGGAACTGAAGATTTTTTTCTTCCAAATGTTTTAAAACTTTTGCACAGTATGGACAACCTTCCATTTTGTATAATAAAAGCATGGTTCACCTCCTTTTTTAATTATAAAACTACTGCACAAATCCAAAATATAGGCTTGTACATCGGTTTTATTACGAGCTTGCGGAAAAATTACACCTGCTTGTTTGCGAATTTATGAGCATTACAAGGCTGGGTGCTAGGATAGTAAAATTTTTCTCGCAATCCGCTTCTTAGGTCGGATTTGAAAAATTGCGAAAAATTGTCATTTTTCGAATTTTTTCGCATCCTCTATTATAAACAAAAAAAATAAAAATAACATTAGACAGTTAAACGGTTGAATGAATTTAGGTTATAAGGTGAACAGGTGAATAGGTGAACAGTTTCGTAAAACTACCCTCTACGCATCCACACATCTTGTCTTCTATTTTCTATTGCCTATTTCCTTTTTCTCTTCACGCTTCACTTTTTACTTTTCACTTTTTGCTATGCTTTAATAAATTTTACCTCATCATTATCAACATCAACAATAATGCTGTCGCTGCGAGCGAATTTTTGTGACAAAATTAATTTTGACAAAGGATTCTCAACTAATTGTCTTATAACACGCTTAAGAGGTCTTGCACCGTAAATCGGGTTAAATCCTTGTCTTGCAAGAAATTCCCTTGCCTCTTCGGTTATTTGAATTTCAATTTCATGCTCTGCAAGCAGCTTTTTTAAGTATTCTACTTGAATATCAACAATTACAGACAACTGACCGAGATTTAACGCTTTAAAGAAAATAGTTTCATCAACTCTGTTTAAGAATTCCGGTTTAAAACGTTCTCTCAAGGCTGCCATAACATTTTCTTTGACTGTTTCAAAATTAACCGACGGATTTAAAGTGCTTTCAAGAATTAATTCGCTTGCAATATTTGATGTCATAATAATTACGGTATTTTTGAAATCAACCGTACGGCCTTTTGAATCCGTTAAACGCCCGTCATCAAATATTTGCAACATTATATTAAATACATCAGGGTGTGCCTTTTCGATTTCATCAAAAAGCACAACTGAATAAGGTTTTCTTCTGACCGCTTCGGTAAGCTGACCGCCTTCTTCATAGCCGACATATCCAGGAGGAGCCCCGACAAGTCTTGCGACATTGTGCTTTTCCATATATTCCGTCATATCAATTCTGATAAGTGAATCTTCATCGTTAAATAAAAATTCAGCCAATGCTTTTGCCAATTCGGTCTTACCAACCCCCGTCGGACCAAGAAAAATAAACGTTCCGATAGGCCGTTTAGGATCTTTTAAACCTGAACGTGCACGGCGAATTGAGTCTGAGACTACTTCAACCGCTTCATCCTGTCCGACAACCCTTTTGTGAAGTGCATCTTCCATATGCAGTAACTTTTGCATTTCACTTTCAATTAAGCGGTTAACGGGAATGCCTGTCCACTTGCTGACTACGTTTGCAATATCTTCATCGTCAATTTCTTCTTTCAACATACGATTTTTGTTTTTATTTACCCCTTCCTTTTTTTGGCATTGGGCAAGTTTTTTTTCAAGTTCAAGGAGTTTGCCATACTTAAGCTCGGCTGCAAGTTGCAAATCTGCGTTTCTTTCTGCTTCTTCAATTTGCTGCTTAACTTTTTCGATTTCTTCTTTTGTTGAAGTTTCAGCGGTTATAGTGCTTTTTTCAAGCTCCCATTGGGTTTTTAAAATATTAACTTCCTTTTCAAGTTCGTCAATCTGTTTTGTAATATCTCTAATTTTTTCCTGAACTTCTTTGCCTTCTTCTTTTTTAAGTGCTTCACGCTCGATTTCAAGCTGAATTTTTTGTCTCATCATCGTATCAATTTCTTCGGGCATTGAATCGATTTCAATCCGAAGAGAAGAAGCTGCTTCGTCAATTAAATCAATGGCTTTGTCGGGCAAAAATCTGTCTGTTATGTATCTGTCAGATAATTTTGCAGCCTGAATTAAAGCGGAATCAAGAATTCTAACCCCATGATGAACTTCGTATTTTTCTTTTAATCCGCGTAAAATACTGATTGTATCTTCAACACTCGGTTCATCAATCAAAACAGGCTGAAAACGGCGTTCCAGGGCAGGATCTTTTTCAATGTATTTTCTGTATTCATTGATTGTTGTAGCACCGATTGTACGTAAAACTCCCCTTGCAAGCATTGGTTTAAGCAAGTTACCTGCATCCATTGAGCCTTCAGTCGCTCCCGCTCCGACAACTGTGTGAAGTTCATCTATAAACATTACAATTTGTCCGCTTGAATCTTCAACTTCTTTTAAAACGGCTTTTAAACGTTCTTCAAACTCGCCTCTGAACTTTGCACCTGCAATCAATGCACCCATATCAAGTGCAATCAGTTTAACATCTTTCAAACTCTCCGGAACGTCTCCTCGGACAACTCTTTGAGCTAAACCTTCTACTATGGCGGTTTTACCGACACCGGGTTCACCTATTAAGCAAGGATTATTTTTTGTTCGGCGGTTTAAGAGTTGAATAATTCTTCTAACTGTTTCATCACGCCCGATTACGGGATCAAGTTTGCCTTT
>JAQVKX010000132.1 GCA_028694425.1 Candidatus Gastranaerophilales bacterium | reverse complement strand
GTAACGTTTTATATTTTCCCTGTTTATCATGTCGACATACAAACTTCACATCTTTAATTTATACTTGAAATATGTTAAGCAAATGTTACATTTTAAAAAAAAATTTACGTTATGAAACATTTTGTTTCATATGAAAAATTCTTATGCTAGGATTTATAAGAATGATATTAAGAAAGTATGATTATATTTAGTTGTTAGTCAAGGAGATATTACATGCCAGAATATTTGAGCAAAGAGGAAGTTAAGCAGTGGAGAAGTTCTTTAGAAAAGATTACTTTAGAAGAGTATGCTGCCAGATTAGGGAAAGTAATTGAGGAAGAAAAACGTACCAATGACATTGTCGATATTGTTCTCAAAGGAAATACCGTTATGTCAAAAGCGGATGACTCTTCAATGATAAGAAGCGAAAAGATTACTTCAATCGCTAAAAAGACGTTTGAAAGAGAAAAAGAAATTGCTCAAGCATCTTTTTCTGCCTCGATAAAAGATAAAAAAAATAAAACCGATAATAAATCTAAAGCGACAGAAGATGCTGAATTAGTTTTAAACAGAAGTCTTACAGACAGAGAACAGTTGGTATTTGATTACTTTGCAAAGAACAGAAATAAAATTGTATATGCAAAAGATTTAGCAAAATTGCTTGAACTGCCAAGAGATTATGTTTATAAATATATTAAAAACCTCCGTTCAAAAATTGACGGCGACAAATTACAAAATGCCGACAACGGCGGTTATATCTTAAACGTTTAATAATAAGAAACGAAAAGGGTTTCAACCCAAAACATTGAGGATGCGGAAAAATTCGAAAAATGACAATTTTTCGCAATTTTTCAAATCCGACCTAAGAAGTGCTTGCACCCGTACCGGCTGCGGGATAGCCGGCGGTATGGGTGCAAGCCGGACAAGGGAGATTGCGAGAAAAATTTTACTATCCTAGTACCCAGCCTTGTAATGCTCATAAATTCGCAAACAAGCAGGTGTAATTTTTCCGCAATCTCATTCGGACAAAATATGAAATCATCAATTACAAATGTAGCAGAGGTTTTGAGCAATGCCAAAAGCCTTGTATCTACGGGGTTTTCCGTAGGATATAATTTTGATGCGACAAATGCGGCTGAATATTTTGATGAATTACTTGATAATGCAAATTCTTCAGGTTCTATTTTTTCGGGGATTTTAATCTTAGAAAAAATCGACAACGATTTTACAATTATTGACGGGCTTCAAAGGCTTACCACCATAAGTTTACTTTTGTGTGCTTTATGCGACAGCTACAAAAACACTTCAAAGAAAAATCAGGCAGCAAAAGATAAAATATTCAGTATGTTTTTGGTTAACGAAGGTGAGCCGAAACTTAAATTAAAATTGGAAGAACAAAAAATATATAGAAAAATCCTTTTTTCTCTTGATTTGAGTGAAAAAGAAAAAAAGAGCAACCTGTTTCAGACTTACCAAAGCTTTATGGATAAATTACAAATCCACAGAATTTCAGGTACGGAACTTTTTAGAATAATTTATAAAATTCAGTTTATGGTTGTTGTAATTGATTCATCTGAAGTTTCAGTAAGGGATTTATACCAAACGATTAATTCTAATAAAGCAAAGTCACAGGTTAATTTAATTTCCGATTTTATCAGACAAAAAAGTGAACATGCTTGGAGTGAGTGGCTGAAAACAGTTAATCATTACAAAGAATCCGGCTGCGAAAATTTTCTCAATCCTTTTATAATGGATTTCTTAATTATTCAAAGCGAAGGCAAAATGCCGAAAGAAAACGCTTTATACAATAATTTTAAAAGTTATTTCAGCAAGATTTCCCAATATATAGAGATTGAAAAAATTATTGAGAATATGTGCAAATATGCCCAATATTACTTAAAAATAGTTAATGCGGATTTTGAAAATACTAATGTTCGTGAGCAAATTGAACTTCTGAACAAAAATAACGGCAAAGAGGCTTATTCTTACTTAATGGAAGTTATTGATGATTTAGAAAACGAACATATTACAGCTGATGTATTTCTTGAAATACTAAAAATGGTAAGTTCCTTGATTATCCAAAAACGTGAAGGTGCCAATTTGAATATTAATTTTGCCAAACTCAGCAAAGAAATCAACAAACGGCTGATATTTGACTATACCCCGCATGTAAATGATGAAAATAAACTTACTATAAATGAAATCAGTAATTCTTCTCAAGAAGAAGATAATATGTAGCTACCGATTTATTTATAGTATAATAAAATTACGTTTATAGAGTCAGAGGGTTTTTAAATGAATAAAAGTCAATCAATGGGCATGTATGTAATTCTCGGAATTATGATTTTAGCTTTTGTATCTATGCTTATGGCGGGTCCTAATACAAGTACGCAGGATTTATCTTACTCAGAGTTTTTACAAAAGCTTAAAGCGGGTGAAATAAAAAGTGTCGAGATAGAAAAAGAAACATCTTCCCTTATTGCACACCCTATAACTCAAACCCAACTACCTGCTTCAGCGAAACAGCAAGATGCAGATGTTATGAAAAAAATTTACGGTGAACAAAAAGCCCCTTTGCTCCAATATAAAGTATTAACCCCAAGTGACCCGGGATTAATGACAAAACTGGAGAATGCAAAAGTGGACGTTAACGTCAAGAAACCGAGCGAATCTTCACAGTGGATGAGTGCTTTGGGTTCTTTAATTTTGCCGTTATTATTTATAATATTTTTGATTGTTATGGCAAAAGGGCTTCAGGCAGGCGGCACACAAGCGATGTCTTTCGGGAAAAGCAAAGCAAAATTAATGTTGGACAACAAAGTTAAAATTATGTTCAAAGATGTTGCCGGAATTGACGAAGAGAAAAAAGAACTTGAAGAAATAGTTGATTTTTTAAAAAACGGCGAAAAATATATTAAACTCGGTGCAAAAATTCCTAAAGGAGTTCTGCTTGTCGGGGTTCCCGGAACAGGTAAAACCTTAATGGCAAAAGCTGTAGCCGGCGAAGCCGGCGTTCCGTTCTTTTCCATAAGCGGTTCCGACTTTGTCGAAATGTTTGTCGGTGTCGGTGCAAGCCGTGTGCGGGATTTGTTTGAACAAGCAAAGAAGCATCAGCCTTGTATTATATTTATTGATGAAATTGATGCGGTAGGTCGTCAGCGTGGTGCAGGACTTGGCGGCGGGCATGATGAAAGAGAACAAACCCTTAACCAGTTACTTGTTGAGTTGGACGGTTTTGATGAAAACACCAATATCATTGTAATTGCAGCTACAAACAGACCTGACATTTTGGATAACGCTCTTTTGCGTCCGGGAAGATTTGACAGACAAATCGTAATTAATCGACCTGATATTTTAGGCAGAGAACAAATTTTGACGGTTCATGCCAAAAACAAACCGCTGGCCGAAGAAGTCGATTTGAAAGTTTTAGCGAAACGTACCCCTGGATTTACAGGTGCTGATTTGCAAAATTTGCTTAACGAAGCTGCACTTCTTGCTGCACGCCATGATAAAACAAAAATTCATATGGATGACCTTGAAGAGGCAATTGATAAGGTTATGGCAGGTCCTGAAAAGAAAAGCCGGATTATTTCCGATGAAGAAAAAGAAAATACGGCTTATCACGAAGTCGGGCATGCTCTTTTGTCTAAACTGCTTAAAAATTGTGATCCGCTTCATAAGGTTTCAATTATTCCAAGGGGTATGGCACTGGGCATTACAATGACTTTGCCCGAAAAAGACCACTTAACAATGACTAAAGCTCAATTGTTGGACAGAATTACAATGACTTTAGGCGGTCGTGTTGCAGAAGAAATGATTTACGGACCGGAAAAAATTACAACAGGTGCTACAAACGACTTGGAAAAAGTAACGGCACTTGCACGTAAAATGGTTACTGCATACGGTATGAGCGAAAAAATGGGCAGCATGGCATACGGAAAAAGTGAAGAACACGTTTTTATGGGACGTGATTTCGGGCATACAAGAGATTTTTCCGAAGAAGTTGCTGCCGATATCGACAAGGAAGTTAAAAAGATTGTAGATGATTGTTATGCCGATGCAACCAGATTACTTAATGAAAACAGAGATATGCTTGAATACATCGCTAAAAAACTATTAGAAGAAGAAACCATCGACGAAAAAGAATTCGTCTCACTAATGGATAAAATCAGAAATGACAGAAACAGTCAAGGTTAAACAACCTATTAGGAAAATAAGTTTTCAAGGGCTTGAAATCGGAGGAGAAAATGATTTTTTAGCCTCTAAGCCTGTTTTGGCTTTGGAATTGAATATTTTTGATTTCAGTGCATCTTCACATATTGTCAAAGATTGGTACGAAGGGAAAAAGGGAACAGGGAACAGGGAACAGAACCCTCTCACTTCTCACCTCTCACCTCTCACTTTAATATCCATGGCACAACAAACCGATTGCGATATTCTTGCCCTGAAATTCAATATTCCGGAAGATGATTTGGGCGAGAATATTAAAAAAGCTCAAGACCTTTTAAAAGAACTTTTGCCCCACATCAGAAAACCTTTGTTAATCAGAGGTATTAATAATAAATCTGTTGATGTTAAGCTATTGCCGGCTTTAATGGAGGTTCTAGACAAAGCTGTTATCATTGCATTTGCAGATGAAAACACTTATAAAGAGATTGTTCCGCCTGTAGTTAAAGGCGGGCATATTTTAGCGATAAGAACTCCTATCGACATAAATTTAGCAAAAGAAATGAATATTTTAACATCAGATATGGGTTTGAGCCTTGATAAAATTTTAATAGATACAGACATGGGCGGTCTTGGTTACGGTCTTGAATACGGTTACAGCATAATGGAGTGCATAAAACTTGCAGCTTTTGAAGGTGACAAGATGCTTAGCATGCCTTTAATTGCTTTTGCCGGAGAAGAGGCACTTAAAGCAAAAGAAACAAAATCCGATACATTTCCGCCGAGTTTCGGGGACTTTAAACAACGTTCAAAGATGTTTGAACTTACAACCGCTTCAGCTGTAATAGCAGCAGGGGCAAATGTAATTGTTCTTGAAAACCCTGAAAGTATTGGGATTATTAAAAATTTGGTTTAATCTTCACTTTTTAAAAGATTTTTAGTATCATTAATCCAAGCCTCTAAAGTGATTAATTCATTTTTGTCAACAATATTTTCTTTCGACAGTGCTTCATAAATATTCTGTAAATTATTAAAAATAGAATCTTTTTTAGAAATAGATTTTTTAGCTATATTTACTACTTTTTGGGCAAGCAGATAACAAGGGATTTCTAATTCAAAATCATTTAAATAATTATGGTCATTCCTTTTCTGAACAACCATAGGAGCCGTAAAACCAAGATTATATCCGGCATCCCACATTATCGGCTGTGCAATTAAACCACGTAAAATATCTGTAAACCTAAAAGTTACGGTTGTGGGTAAGTAAAGTAATGGAAAAAGTTCTTTACGGAAAGCTGTAGCTTGAGAATTGAATGGACAAACAGTGCCTTTTGATAAAACAATAGGGTCTTTTTTTTTAAAATTAATCAATCTATTATCAGTTAAACGATAAATCACATCAACATCAGGCTCATTATCTGTTAAACTTTGCCAAATGCCGATTTCTATATTTTTTTGTACTGATTGATTTTGTAAATATAATTCTTTATTTTGTCTGATTAATTCTAAAGGATATCCTCTGGGCCAAATATTTTCTGAAGTATAAAATTTATAAACATTAATAAATCCATCCGGTGAAAACACTTCATTAAAAGTACCGTTAAAGATTGGTAATTCCCAATTATCTAAAGGTTTGTTGTCATCATCGGTATCATAAATAATTTCTGCTCCTTCCTGCATTGAATATAAATAACCTAACATTTTTCTACAATAATGATTATAAGGAAGAACATTTTCCAGTTTAAATCCCAATTTTATATCATAAGGCAGAAAAATAACCTTTTTACAATTGTATTCTTTTGGAGATTTTTTGTCTCCAACAACAATTACCCTAGATGGTGTCGTCACGAGATGCCTCCCCAAATAGCAATGCATCTGATTTGTACAGCAGCCAAGTAAGATGCTGTATTTTTAGCATATCGTGTTGCTATCCCTCTCCAACGTTTTAATTGCAAAA
>JAQVKX010000131.1 GCA_028694425.1 Candidatus Gastranaerophilales bacterium | reverse complement strand
CGTTTATTATATGTTTTTGGTCGTGAACGTTCAAGGGTATTAAACTGAATAAGCGTTAATTCAAAAGCTGTTAATTTGCCTAAAATTAATAATATAGCCGAGAAAATTAACAGTTTGCTTAAATTACAAGGAGTTTGGTTCTTTCAGTTAAAAGAAAACAAAAACGGAGAGTTGTGTTTACTTGAAATTGCACCCAGAGTCGCCGGTACAATGGGGTTATCAAGGGCTTATGGAGTTAATTTGCCTTTGTTAAGCCTTTTTGATGCATTGGGGGAAGAAATTTCAATCGTTAAAAATAATTATTCGGTCGAAATTGACAGAGCTCTTGAAAATAGATTTTATATTGATTTGGACTATGATGTTGTATATGTGGATTTTGATGATTGCCTTGTAATTAAAGGAAAAGTAAATACTTCATTAATTGCTTTCTTGTATCAATCGATAAATAAAAATAAAAAAATCATATTGATATCAAAGCATGATGGGAGCTTAGAGAATGAATTAAAAAAATATAAATTAAAAAATATTTTTGATGAAATTATCCATTTACAAAAAAATGACAAAAAATATAATTACATTACAATGAAAAGGGCAATTTTTATAGATGATTCTTTTGCAGAAAGAAAAGAAATATCCGAGAAAAAATCAATACCTGTTTTTTCACCGGATATAATAGAAAATTTGGAGATATAAAATGAAAGAAAAATTAAAGGTAGTATCAACTTGTTATAATCAGGAAAATTACATTGAGCAAACTCTTCAAGGTTTTGTTATGCAAATAACGAATTTCCCTTTTGAAGTTTTAATCGTCGATGATTGTTCTACGGATAAAACTCAAGAAATAATTACAAAATATGCAAATGAATACCCTGATTTAATAAAACCGATATTTAGAGAGAAAAATGTCGGAAGTCTTGAGAATTTTATTGACAGCTTATCAATGGTAAAATCTGAATACGTTGCCATATGCGAAGGCGATGACTATTGGACTGACCCTTTAAAGTTACAACGCCAAACTGATTTTTTAGATTTAAATCTTGATTTTTCAATATGCTTTCATCCTGTAAGAATTTTTTATGAAGACGGTTCTGAATCTGACAAGATATACCCCGGAGCTAATATGATAGGCGACAGAAAAGTTTTACAATTAGAACATTTATTGGTTTTTAATTTTATGCAAACAAATTCCGTAATGTACCGTTGGCGTTTTAGCGGAGAAGAATCACTTAAAGATATATTTCCAAAAGATATTATGCCTGGAGATTACTTTTTGCACATGCTTCATGCTCAAAAAGGAAAAATAGGTATGCTTGATGGTGTTATGGCCGATTATCGAAGACATAAAGGCGGGCTTTGGTGGGGTAGTACAACAGATCCGGTTCCTCTTCATCTTAAATACGGAGTTCAAGAACTTAAATTTTATGTTGAAGTTGAAAAAAGATTTCCCGAGTGGTTTGTTGTCAGAGGTCATAACCATACTTTGGATGCTGCAAGAACTATTTTTGATATATATTTAAAGCACCAAAGATTTGCGGAAATAAAACAACTCTTGGAAATGTTTCCTGAATTGATTGTTAAAAGCATTCCGTCTTAATTAAAGTGATTAAAAGTTTTTTTAAGGTTGTTTATTGTAGTTACCTTATTATCAAAGATTATTTCAACAAAATTATCGGATTTTTTTTTAACCGTACCGATTATGGTGTAACTATCAGACGATAATTGTTCAAGGTTTTCCGCATCAATACAAGCAATAAGCTGAAAATCCTCACCGCCATAAAAAATCCAGTCTTTAAAATCAATTTTTGCCATTTGGGCAATGTTTTCGATTTCTTTATCATAAGGTATCTTATCAAAATCAACTGATATTGTTATATTACTTGCTTGGGCAATTTTAAAAAGTGCATCTGCAAGCCCGTCTGAAGTATCCATCATTGCATAATCTCTTTTTATTTTTGTTGAAATATCTGATGAAAGTTTTTTTAAAGTTAATAAGTGATTAAATGAAGGGAAAAGGTAAAAGTGAAAGGGGAAAAGAATACCCTCCCTCGAAATCAAAGATTTCGGTCCACCTCTCGCAAAACCTGACATTTGGTCAGGTTTTGCTCGGCAGAGTGCAAGGGAGGGACAACGTTTCAGTTTTTCAGCTAAAATACATTTTTCATTTTGCATTTTGCATTTTGCTTTCCCCCCTGTTTCCTTTAATAAAAACAATTGAGCAGCACTTGAGCCGTGAACTCCCGTTGTGATAACGTAGTCACCGGCTTTAGCATGGCTTCTTGATGAAATATTACGCCCTTTTGTTAAGCCTATTGCACATACAGAGACAAAAATCTTATCACTTCCGGTAATATCACCGCCGATTACCTCAAAGTCAAATTCTTTTGATAAATCCTCAACGGCTTTATAAAATTCTTTAACAAATTTTCCGGTGGTATTTTTGGGCAAAGAAAGCGATATAGTGAAGTATTTAGGCACAGCTCCCGATGCAAAAATATCACTTAAATTAACCATTATAGACTTGTACCCTATCTGATACGGGGTTGAATATTTTGTACAAAAGTGTATATCTTCAACAAGACTATCATGGGTAACTACTATCCCAAGGTCTTTTAAATGAGCACAATCATCACCGATATGAGTGTTTTTGGAGAGCGTTTGTTGAATGATTTTTAAAAATTCAAGTTCTTTCATATATAAATATTATCAAAAAAATATTAGACTTTCAGGCGATTTTTATTCAACGTCAAAGGTAAATAATACATGTGAATGATAAGAATTTCCGGAAGTAATTCACAGAGATGGAGAATGAAAAGATGAAACTTACAGCATACGCTAAATTATTGAATAGGAAGATAAAATCCGCTCATAAGAAGGCACGAAATCCTTTTATGGAAGTAGGGTTATCTTCATATAATCCGTTTAATCATCCGCTTTATAATACACTGGTATGGATTGAAACGGATGAAATTCAACCGAAACGGTTTTATTAATGTTATTTAATATATTTACAAAATACCTCAAACATGCAATAATATGTTGAGGTATTTTTTTGTAAAGATTTTTAGAAAAAACTTTACAAACTAGCAAAAAAAAATATTACGGTTTTTAAAATTATAGAAGTACAAATAGTATCTAAGATTATTAAAGGGATAAAAAAATAATGAAAGTAGCTGTAATAAATGCTATTCCACCTAATGTTCCGCCGACAAGACTTGGAAAAACAAGTTTTGGTAGTTTTGCTGAGGAAGATTTAAAAAAACAAAAACGTGAATTAGACAGGCTTGCTGCAGACAAAAACAACCCTATGGCTAAAATTCTAAGAGTGTTGGCTATTATTACCGGAGATGTTATTACTGCAGGAGCAATGAAATTATCGATGAATAAATCTTTGGAAATAATTTCAAACGGTCTAAAAACAGACGCTGCACAAAAAATAATAAAACCTGTTTCAAACGTTTCTAAATCTATTTATAATGCCTTTAAAACAGATGCCAAAATGGCAACAGGTTCAATTGCTCAATGGTTTAACAAAAGCAGATTCGGTATTTGGCTTAATCCTGAAACGAATAATTTTAGTAAGTCTGTAAAAACCTTGTTTAGCGATATTTCAAAAGAAGTTAAAGAAAAAATGCCGGGTGTGCAAGATGTTAAAGAGTGCATTATCAATACCTTGTCAATACTTGCAGGATGTGGAGTAGCACTTAAAGAAACAGGTATTGTTGATGGTAAAACAGATAACGAGGAGGAGATTTTATGAAAATATATCCTCTTCAACCGAAAATAATCAGCTTTAAAGCCAAAAACAGCCTCAATGATGGTGTCGTAGACGGCAAAGAAGAAACAGTTGCAATTGCAGCCGGAGCAGGTGGAGCGGCTGTTACTTCAAAATTAGCATCTGTAAACAATTATGCTGCAAGAGCAGGAAAAGCTTCAGGTAGTGTAATCAACGCAGCCGCTGATTACTCACGAACAGCAGCAAGTTTTACAAAGGGAATAAGTAAATTTTTCAGACCGCTTGAAAGAGCATTAACTTCATCTGTAACCAGAGGTATAGCAGGTTTTGCAGGTGGTGCATTAGCATTTGGAACAACAGTTTTTGGCTTAGTTCAAACAACCTCTTCTTTAGGCGAATTAGCAGCAGAAAAAAAATAAAAAAATTACAACAAATCGCCGTGTTCATCGGTTCCGCCGGTTTTGATTAAATTATATTTATCGGCTATTTTTTCAACGGCACTTACGGTGTGAAATTTCACTATTTTACGGTGTCTTGCATAAGGATAATAAACTTCTATGCCGTCCAAGCCGAAATTTATGAGTTTTTTAACCAGTCTGTCAAGGCTTGCGGTCAAGCAACATGCAGGGTGTGCCAAAACAGCAATTCCGCCGGCATTATGAATGGCTTTTATAACTCTTTTAGGATGTTTAAAAGAAAGAATTCTTACCAAATCTACTTCAGTACCCCGTTTTGTTTTTGCACAAAGTGACTGTAATTCTTTATTATTTACATCTATCCCATAACCGAGCATATGCATAAAAACCGTTCCGCACCAGCAATCAAACTCAATTGCGGGGATTACAATGTCTTCTTTTAAAATATCGGTCTGCAAATAAGTATTGAGCGTGTTATGGTCGGAAATCGCTATATATTTTAATCCCTTGACTTTTGCTTGTTCAATAAGCTCTTCTGCTTTAACTTTGCCGTCTGAAAAAGTTGAATGCACATGCAAATCCACATCACTTTCATAATCTTTTTGGGTAAATGATTTAATTAATTCAGTATAATTTTTCTTTTCGTCTGCCACTATTTATCCTTAATTTTATTTATAATATAATTATATGGTATGATAAAAATGCATAGGAGTAAATACCGGTATGACGAAGATTAAAGACAGTGTTTGGGGGATTTTCACTCAGAGTGTAAAACTATATTTTACAAATTTTGGAAGTTTTTTAAAATACATGTCATTCCCTGTTTTCGGTCAAATTTTGGGCATAATTTTAATTTTATCCGCATCTTATTTTTATGCTGCCGCATTGCCTAATATTATTATTCAGGGTGGAATTTTTGATAATTTTTTATTAATTTTTCTGATTTTATTATTGGTAACATTACCCGGATTTATAATTTTTATTAAAGCTTTTTGGGATTACCTTGTTGCATTTGGGGCAGTAAATTCTATGGTTGATAATTTGCTTAAATCAGGCAGAGTTTATGATTTTCACGCACATACGGAAGTTATAACCAGAAGAAGCGGAAGTTTTGCTTTGCTTTGGCTTTTATTGGCAGTTATGGGACTTATAGGGGGAAATCCCTTATTTTGGGTAATATCAGGTATCTTATTTGTTTATTTCATTTTGGTTTTTCAGGTATTTACCTTCGAACCCGATAAATCTCCTTGGGGCTGCTTTGTAAAAAGTGCTCAGATAATCAAAGGGAATTTCGCAAGAACTTTGGGTTTAATAATATTAGTAGGTGTATTAAGTTACAAAATTTTACCTGATATTGTAGAATTTATATTTGATTTTCTGAATATTTTAACTTTTTTGTCAATACCTCTTGACGGATGGGCACAACAGCTTCCGATAGATGAAATAAATAAACTTTTGCTGCAAACACCAATGGCATATCAATTAACATCTTTATTGATTGCAAAATTTATTGTAAGTTTCTTCCTCAGCTATATAGTAACTTGTTTAACGCTACCGATGAGAAGCATTTGTTGGGCTTTGTGGTATAAAAATCTTAATAAAGGCGAAAAGAAATTGGATAAAAGAATTCTGGAGCGTGCAGAGGCGAAAGATTAATGTTTAGGTGCAAAAACTGCAATTCAATTGATAAATTTGAACTTATGTTCTCGCCCGAATATAAGGGGGAAAAAAAATTCGAGCAACAATACAATAAAGAAAACGAAATAGAAATAACGGTTGACGGGTATACGTTTGTACCGGATTTGGCTTTTATGAATGACCATGCGGTATGCAGATATTGCGGACAAATTTATATTTGGGATTATGTGTAGGTTGGGGTTTCTACCCCAACAACAAAGAATGTAGGGTGCATTTATGCACCGGCGTAAAAAAGGAATAAATTATGAGAACGAACAGAAAA
>JAQVKX010000130.1 GCA_028694425.1 Candidatus Gastranaerophilales bacterium | reverse complement strand
TAGATTACGGGTTTTTTACAACGCCAGCAATGCGGATAAGAGTGTACAATGTCAGCTTTTGCAAGCAAGGCGCCTGCTTTTCCCAATCTTTCTATTACAATCGCATTTCCTTTGTAATAAGGCACGCCTTCTAAATCAGGAACTTCATTTGTCCAAACTCCTTTGTCATCTAGTGGAGAAAGCACTCCGATATTGTATTTACATGCGACCTCATAGTCTTCAAGCCCGTGCCCCGGGGCGGTGTGAACTACACCGGTACCGGCATCCGTTGTAACATGCTCACCGAGAATAATTGTTGATTTTCTGTTATAAAGAGGGTGTATAGCGTTTAATAACTCTAAATCACCGCCTTTGACACTTCCCAGTATGTTAATATTATTTTCTTCCCAACCTATATTTTCCAAGAAATTTGCTAAAAGTTCTTTTACAACAAAATATACATCGTTTTTGTATTCAAAAAAAGTATATTCAAATTTCGGATGCAGGCAAATAGCCAAATTGGAAGGAATTGTCCAAGGTGTTGTGGTCCAAATTACAGCATAAACATTTGATGTTTTGAAAGGTTTTAGGGTAGAAAAGACTTTAATATTTTTCACAGATTCTTCATCAAATTTAAATCTTACATAAATTGATGTTGAAGTGTGGTCAGCATATTCGACTTCAGCCTCTGCAAGTGCTGTTTCACAAGCTGCACACCAATATACAGGTTTAAGACCTTTTTCTACATAATCTTTTTTGTACATTTCACCGAAAACTCTTATTTGTTCGCCTTCAAATTCAGGAGCAATAGTTAAGTAAGGATTTTCCCAGTCTCCCAAGCAACCTAAACGCTTGAATTCAAGTTCTTGTCCTTTTAAATTTTTGCCGGCAAATTCTCGGCATTTTTGGCGTAACTCAACAGGAGTAACCGCTTCACGTCCGCCCTTGATATTTTTTACAACAGCATTTTCAATCGGAAGCCCGTGCCCGTCATAACCCGGAACATAAGGTGCATAATAACCCGCTAAAGATTTATATTTAATTAAGATATCTTTTAAAATTTTGTTTAAAGCTGTTCCGATATGAATTTTGTCGGAACTTAAATAAGGAGGTCCGTCGTGCAAAATAAATGAGTGAGCCTTATCTCTTTTTCCCGTCATTTTTTCATAAATATTCATTTCTTCCCAAATTTTCTGGATTTCAGGCTCTCTCATTGCCGCATTCGCTCTCATTGCCAGTGTTGTATCAGGTAAATTCAAAGTATCTTTGTATTCCATTTATTTATTTTGCTCCTTTTTGATAAGTTAATAAGCTTATAAGTAGGTTGGGCTTGCTAGCCCAACAACAAAAGTTGAACAGGTAAAAAGTTTTGTTTTCGCCTCACGCCTCACCTTTTACCGTTAATTCCCTTATTCCTTGTTCTTTGCGAACGAATTTATTCATTTTAGCATAATCAAATTCGTTTTCCCACCTTGCTATAACAACCGTTGCTACGCAGTTTCCGATTAAATTGACAGTTGTTCTTCCCATATCAAGTATTTGGTCAATTCCAAGCAAAATGGCGACGCCGATTACCGGCATATTAAAACTGGCAAGAGTTCCCGCCAAAACTACCAACGATACCCTCGGAACTGCCGCAACACCTTTGCTGGTAAGCATCAATGCAAGCATAATCATAATTTGCTGTTCAAAAGACAAATTTATACCTACTATTTGTGTTGCAAAAAGAGCCCCCAATGCAAGATATAATGTGCTTCCGTCCAAGTTAAAAGTATATCCGGTCGGCATAACAAAACCGACAATATTTTTCGGGACACCAAAGTTTTCCATTATCTCCATTGCTTTTGGCAATGCAGCCTCCGAGCTTGCGGTTGAAAACGCCAAAAGTGCCGGATCTTTTATTGTAAATAACAGACTTTTAAATGAAATTCCGACAATTTTACACGCAAGAAAAAGAACTATAGTTACAAACAGTATCAGTGCAAAATAAAGTGAAAATATTACTTTTGCATAACTTGATAAAATGCCGATTCCGTTTTCGCCGATTGTAGAAGCAATTGCACCGAAAATACCTATCGGTGCAAAAAACATAACATATTCGGTAAATTTAAACATAATTTCCGATACGGAACTTAAAATATCCAAAACAGGTTTTGCTTTTTGACCTACTGCACAAATCGCAAGTGCAAAAAATATTGAAAATACAACTATTTGCAGTAAATTACCTTCTGCCATTGATTGTATGACGCTTGTCGGAAAAACATCGACAATTAAATCGGTTAAAGAGCCATGAACTTTAACGCTTGCCATATGAGTTGCGGTATGCAAGGCGGTCGGACTTACATTAATACCAAAACCTACACCGGGCTTAAAGAAATTTCCTACCAAAAGCCCTATAATCAGTGCCAATGTGGTTACAATCTCAAAATAAATCAGGGTTTTAACACCTACTTTGCCTATACTTTTAGCATCTCCGTGTCCTGCTATACCCACAACAAGCGTTGCAAAGAGTAAAGGCGCAATAATCATTTTGACCATATTCAAAAAGATTGTCGCCAGAGGATGAAGTTTTTGTGAAAACTCCGGCGCTGCCCAACCGACAACAACACCAAGTATTAATGCTATAAATATAGCTAATGTAAGTTTTGAACTTTTCAATGTTTCCCCTTAGATTTACGTAGTTTCTTTGATGTCATTGCGAGGAGGGGGGAAATTAAGTGCGGTTACGAAATTAAAGTGTTACCCCCCGACGCGGCAATGACATGGGATTTGTTTGCTTTTAATCTTATATCAATATGCAATCAAAATATAATCAACCAACGTCATGCTGAACTTGTTTCAGCATCTTGCCGGCGTAGTCTATAGGATAGATCCCGAAACGAGTTCGGGATGACGCGATTATGGGTTGGTCGCGACTTTGTATTAGTAATTATAGTTTTTCCCAACTTTTAAATTATACAACAAAAAAACCTTGTCCAAAACATACTGTTTACAATCTTTATAAAAAATTTATTTTTCACAGGACTTCATTTTTTGACAAATTTGTCCGATTAACACATCTAATTTTTCAAAATCTTCTTTGCGGGGTTTGCCTTTGATTATTACAGGTTCAAGCTTCTCAGCTTTTACCGTTGACAAAGCCTGTTCAAGTTTTTCCGTTAAAACTCCGCCCCAACCGTATGAACCGATGAATGAAACAAATTTTGTTTTAGGCCTTAAAATGCCTGCCAAGTATGCAGC
This sequence comes from Candidatus Gastranaerophilales bacterium, assembly GCA_028694425.1. Classification (GTDB taxonomy): domain Bacteria; phylum Cyanobacteriota; class Vampirovibrionia; order Gastranaerophilales; family Gastranaerophilaceae; genus JAQVKX01. The sequence goes on along the minus strand of JAQVKX010000130.1, from coordinate 2,909 downwards.
AGTTACTGCTGCAGGATGAGGTCCGGCTAAAACCATTGACGAGCCGAACACAACAGTGCAAGCATCAACAAGTTCCATTGCAAGTTCGCCCAAATCTTCTTCCACAACGTTAAAAGGTCGAACCGTAATTCCTTTTTCACTCAATTTTTCGCACATATAATCAACCATTTCTTTCGTGCTTTCATACATTGATACATAAGGAATTACAACTTTATTTTCACATTCGTCTGATATCCATTTTCCATAAGCATCCAAAATAAACTTTGGATTTTTGTAAATCGGTCCATGGCTTGTTAAAATCATATCTATATCCATATTTTTAAGCATTTGGACATACTTTTTGCAGAAATTCCTAAACGGCATCATAATTTCAGCGTAATATCTTTTTGCTGCACTCAAAAGCTCCGGCGTTTCTTGGGCATAAAGGTTTTCAAACGGTGAATGCGAGCCTAAGAAGTCACAGGTGAAAATAATTTTATCTTCGGGAATGTATGTAAACATTGTGTCAGGCCAATGAACCCAAGGAGCGTGAATAAATCTTAAAGTTTTATCCCCCAGTGAAATCTCTTCACCATCGGCTACTGTTTGAAATTTCTCATCCTCAATGTGCAACATTTCCTGAATAATTTCTTTGCACTTAGGATTTGTTAAAATTTTAGCTTGCGGGTATTTCTTAATCATTTTAGGCAAAGTACCTGAATGGTCTTGCTCACCATGGTTTGCAACAATATAATCAACACTTAAAACACCTGCTTGTTCAAGTTTTTCCAAATATTCATCAGACTTTGGCGGATACATTGTATCCACTATAACCGTTTTCTCACTTGCCTTTATTAAATAAGAATTATAAGTCGTCCCCACGGGAAGAGGAATTAATTCATCAAAAAACTTTCTCTCTCTATGGTTCAAGCCACAGTAAAAAATATTATTTTTTATCTCTTTTGTCATAATTGGTTGAGTAGTCGAATGGTCTTTAGGTTATAAGGTGAACAGGTGAATAGGTTATAAGTGTATCGGTGCATAAATGCACCCTACATTTCACTTTTTTGGATTGCCGCGTCAAAAGCTACGCTTTCTCCTCGCAATGACATAATTCTAAAACTCGTTCCTCGTTAAGAATTAATGTCACTTTTTAAGAAAATCAGGTATTTCTATATTAGAAAAGCTTGGGCTGATTTCTGTTCTGGCTTGTTTTTGGCTGAAAGCACCGGAAAAGAAATCTGCTGCACTAAGCGTTTTTGTTTCGCTTGATTCTTTCATATTGAGTTGGTTTCTTAATTCAAATCCTGTTGCAATAACGGTAATTTGGATTTCACCTTGGATTTTATCATCAACTACTGCACCGATGATAACTCTTGCATCATCGAGAACGGCTGAATTAATTATATTTGTAGCATCTGTTACTTCATGAAGCGTCATATCAGGACCGCCTGTTATGTTCACAATTACGCCGCTTGCTCCGTTAATGGAGGTTTCAAGAAGCTGAGAATCAATTGCCGTTTTAGCCGCATCAATTGCTCTGCCTTCGCCTTGACCGCGTCCGATACCCATAAGTGCCGAACCTGACGCTTGCATAACGCTCTTAACATCAGCAAAGTCAACATTAATAAGTCCGGGAATTGTAATTATATCGGAAATACCTTGTACGCCTCGTAGAAGAACTTCATCAACGACTATGAATGATTCTTGTAATGAAACTCTTCTGTCAACGACATCAAGTAATTTATCGTTAGGAATAACAATTAATGCATCAACGCATTCTCTTAATTTTTCAAGACCTTGCATAGCTTGGTTTTGTCTGCGTTTTCCTTCAAAAGAGAATGGTTTTGTAACAACACCGATTGTTAAAATACCGAGTTCTTTTGCAATTTTAGCAACTATAGGAGCAGCACCTGTCCCGGTACCTCCGCCCATGCCTGCTGTAACAAAGACCATATCTGCATTGTCAAGTGCTTCTGTTATTTCTTGTTGAGCTTCTTCGGCAGCTTTTTCGCCGATTTGAGGTTCTCCGCCGGCACCAAGCCCGTTTGTTAATTTAGCACCAAGTTGGATTTTATTTTTGCAAGACGAAAAATTCAAAACTTGCAAATCAGTATTCATTAACCAAAAGTCAACGCCGCTAAGACCTGCTTTAATCATTCGGTTAACCGCATTTCCGCCGCCGCCGCCTACGCCGATGACTTTTATGCTTGCAGGGTTAACAGTTGAACTTGTTTGTATAACTTCCTTTTTTCCAAATATATCCGGTCCGAAATTTTCCACTTATTATTCCTCATTTTCTTACTAACTACTACATAATAACATACTATTTTAAATAGAAAAAATAGTAAAGGCTTTTATTAACAATTATTATCCAAATTTAATATAAGTTCAAGAAACTTTGTGAATTGTAAAGAAAATATTACATTTAAGCCATAAGAATGCGGGAAAATTCAAAAATCTACAATTTAACAAAGCGAACAGGCAAAGAATAAGTCTTGTGAGCCTATCTATAAAGCGAAGCGTAGTACAGAATTTTCCGTGTCCTCCGTTAAGAAGGTAAAATTTCGACTGACAATAATTTTCGTAACAGATCAGCAGAATTCAAGCAAAACTGAAACCCTTTAGCAATAAGCGTTTGTACCTCCTCCTCCTCCCTTGCGGAGGAGGATAGAATTTCAATGCGAAGTATGAGCATATGAAATTCTTGGTGGAGGGTAAAAAGCCTATTATGACTGTTTTTTTACCCTCACTCGCCTTTCTAATGTTCGCGGCTCACCGCTCACATTGAAAGGACGGCCTCTCCGAAGGGAGAGGCAAAAGCACGATAAAGCTTTACTTTTAACGATTTTAAAATTCTGCTGAACTGCGGGAATTCTGATTAAAAGTGCAACACCTTTCATGTAAAATAGATATGAAAGGAGTAAGAA
>JAQVKX010000129.1 GCA_028694425.1 Candidatus Gastranaerophilales bacterium | reverse complement strand
CGTAAATTAATACTTTCTCATTTTCGACATCAAGGTTAAAAGCCTTGAACTGTCTAAGTTTTAATATTTTATTTATATCCATGATTAATTATATTAACACTTCATGGATTTTTCGCAAGAACCGTTTTTCTTTGTAGGCTTTAAATCTTGCATTAAAATGCGACAATCACATGTAGGATTATTGCGACCTCTTTCTCGACCTAATCTATTTGCTATTTGGTCTTTTTCAGAATCGGCTAAAGCTTCTTCTTCAGATTTTCTATGTGTAATTGCATAAATATTTTTATATTGGTCAAAAAGTTCCTTTTTATCACTAAGAGTTTTTGCAACTTCCTCCTCAAATTCACCTAGCTGTGCACTTTGACAATTAGCTACAGAATGCCGATATTTGTCCATTTCTTCTCTTAATATATATGCTTCATATTGAAGTGCAGCAAAATTAGAAATAAAAATAGCAAGAACTTGCAAATACGATTTAATAGTATCTAATAAATCTAAAATATCTGTTAGTAAATTTTGAAGTTTTTCTTTAAAAGTCAATATTTCATCATAAAAAGTATCTATATTGTTTTCACAATCAGCGAGGTGTTGACCGTATTCTTCTCCAAGAAATTCTAATGCTTCATTCATTTCTTCTATCATGTTTTCTACTTGAGACACCATTTTTTCTACATTTTCAGAATCTGTTTGAGCCTCTCCATCGATACTTTCTAAATCACTATAATTTTCTTCAAGTTCTTGAATAAGTGCTTCAAGTCTTTCAACGCAATCACAAGACTCGTCATCATCATCTGGTTTATTTTGTTCCTCATCAACAATTTCTTCAATGCGACATTTGCAATTTGGGTGAAGAGGTATAGGGGCATCATCAGGATTATCATATTCTGTACCGTCAAGAGCCATGCAATCTTCACAAGCCCCGGCTTCTGCAACCCATACATATCTTGTATTGCTTATATATCCTTTAAGAACAGGTGTTTCTTCTGTGGAATTAAAATTGTTGATTAAATTATTTAATTTCCCGCTTTCTGTACTGGCTTCTTCTTTCAACCCTGCATTAGAAAGCTGGTTATATCTATATAACGAATGTTCAATTTCATTTAATTTACCATATGTAGTCATTGAAGTATTAGTTACATTTTTATTTATGATTGATTTTTTAATTTTGTTTATTTGTTCTTGTAACTTTTTTAACATAAATTCTCCCAAATTGTTATCTTATAATGATAACAATTTTTTGAGAATTCCAACAGTCCGCATTCTTACTTACATAAGTATCATTAAGTATTTTATGCAATAAACCTAAAAAATACACAAACAATATGATTTATTTCCTGCTTCTTACACATATAATTACCTTATTATGAGAAAAAATGTTTTAATAATTTGTGCAATAGTAATATTTACGGTTGTTGTAGGGCATTTCCTTTCAAATACTTATTTATTTAAGCATTTGGAGTTAATGTCTTATGATATAAGGTCTAAATTAAACACGGACAGTCAACATACAAACAAAGATATTGTAATAGTAGCGATTGACAATACTTCTCATGAAGAACTTCTCAAAAGTTCCAAAGAAAACTCGGGTCGTCAGACCTGGGAAAAAAATGTATGGAGAAGAGTTGTTGACTTTATTGAAGAAGGGCATCCAAGGGTTTTAATGCTTGATATGGTTTTTGAGAATTTAAACGATGAACCTTGGTATAACAGGTCTTTTGCAGACAGAATAAAAAGATATGACAACATTATACTCGGAACTTATCTTGACGCCCCTCTAATAAAGGATAATAATTTTACAAAAAAAATTGAACTGGAGCCGAATGATTTTCTTCCGACCGCACATCCGCTTGATGTGGTAATTGATGACAAAAAACTGGACGATGCGATAACTTATACAATGAACTCTCCCGTTAATGATTATTATATTAATCATAACATTATGGGAGTTGTGAACAGTGTGTTGGACGATGATTCAATGATAAGGAAAAACCAGCCTATATTTAAACTGGTTAAAGACGGTGAAACGTATTATATGCCTTCACTGGCTTTTGCAGGATTTATGAAAGTTATGGGAGACGAAAGCCGGATAATAATCAGAAAAAACAAAATATATTATAAAGACAGGGTTATACCGATTGACAATAACGGTATAGTTAACGTTAATTGGCATAGCTTAGGTCAAACTTATTCTTATGTTCCGATATCAAAGATTTTATTAAATAAACGTGGTGAAAATGATTTAAAACCTGAATTTTTTAAAGATAAAATGGTTATTATAGGTCAAACAGCTACGGGTGGTAATCTTGATTTAAAATCAATAATAAGTTCGTCTTATTCTATGCCTGAAGCCAATGCTATAGCTTTAGATAATTTTTTAAATGATACAAGCCCTAATAATAAAACAGCGGCAAAATTTATAAAAGAAATACCAAAACCTGTTCAGGTCGCAATAACTGTTTTTGCTTGTATTATAGTTGCAATTGTCGGATTGGTCTCTAAAAGTGCGGTTATAGGGTGTTTAAACGGTTGTTTATCAATACTGGTATATATTTTCTTTTGTTTTTGGCTGTTTGCAAACCCTACATCACGGGTTTGGCTTCCGATTGTCGTTCCTCTGTACTATTTGACGGTAACTTCAGGTATTATATTCTCATTCAGATTTTATAGAGAAGTTAAGAAAAAAACTTCCATAATGAATGTTTTCGGTAAATTCGTTTCGCCCAAAGTATTAACAAGTGTTTTAAAAGATTCCGATAAAATGGTCTTGAAAAACACGAAAAAACGCATAACGGTGCTGTTCTGCGATGTGAAAGACTTTTCAACACTTTCGGAAAGATACGAACCCGAAAAATTAATCGAAAACCTAAATGAACTTTTTAAGGAAATAGTTAACATAATATTTGAAAACAACGGCACTGTCGATAAATTTATCGGAGACTGCATAATGGCTTATTGGGGCGATTTTACAACTTCTGACGACGATGCATTTTTAGCGGTAAAAACGGCATTGGAAATTAAAAGAAAAGTTAACGAATTAAAAATTAAAAATGCAAAAGAAAATAAAATCATTTTCGATGTAAAAATCGGAATTAACACAGGTGAAGCAATTTTGGGGCTTACCGGAACCGATAAAATAATGAATTACACGGCAATGGGTGATGCAGTGAACATTGCAGCCCGTCTGGAATCTTCTTGCAGAAAGCTAGACCGTGATATCTTAATCTCAAAATCTACTTATGAGCGTTCAAAAGATAAAATAGTCGCACTTGAGATAGGTAAAATAAGAGTTAAAGGCAAAGAAGAACGCATAGAGGTTTACGAACCCGTAAAATTTGTCGATGAAACGGTTAAAATAATTGGCACCGACAGAGAAAATAAAAACCATACTGTCATAAGGGGGTAAATGTTTCAATCCCTTGCTAAAGCTGTTCATGTTATTGCGAGGAGTTAAACATAGTTTAGCGACGAAGCAATCCAAATCGGTATAAAAAGAGAGTTGGGTTGGGTAAAGCGAACAACAAAGGTATGAACCTCTGAATTTATCCTATTTACTACGCTGATAAGATGCTGAAACAAGTTCAGCATGACGCCATTTTATATTAAAAGGGTTTTTATGATTAATTTTGACTTTTTAATTCTCAAATTATTTGTGGAAGAAAACATCGGGTTTTTGGAAGGGGCAAGAATACAAAAAATTCAGCAGCCGACAAGACAAGAACTTGTTTTTTCAATCAGGAATAAGGGTGAGAGCAGAAAATTTTATATTAATATTAATCCGAAATTTTTTCATTTATGTTTTATGTCGGAGGAAAATCAAGCAAAACGGTTTATTGAAATCCCACAAAAACCGCCGATGTTTTGCATGCTGCTTAGAAAATATCTGGAAAGTTCCAGAGTTGCAAAGGTTTTTCAGCCTGAAGAAGAAAGGATTTTAGAGTTTTACTTTGAAACTTACAATGAGGTTGGTGAAAAAATTTATCTTTGTCTGGCAATAGAATTAATGGGAAAACACTCTAATGTTGTGCTTTATAACTATGATACAAATGTGATAATAGGCTGTGCACATAATGTTGGCTCAGACAAAAGCAGAGAACGTGAATTAATTGGTGGTTTGCCTTATGTATACCCTGTAAAAAGTAAAAACAAAAGTTTTTCAGGACTTTCAACTGTTTTATATGAGATTCCCTCCCCCCTTGGGGGGGAGGGCAGGGTGGGGGGTAAAAAATGCCCAATAAACCAATTCATCGACAATTATTTTGCCGACATACAGGAAAAAGAAAAAATTAAATCAATAAAATCAAAGCTTTTGACGGTTAATAAGGCAAAATTAAAAAAAGTTAAAACAACGCTTGAAAAAATTCAAAAGCAGGCAACAACATCTCAAAAAGCTGATTTATATCGAAAAAAAGGTGATTTAATCATTGCAAATTTATTTGATAAACAAGATTTTGTTTCAGCAATTGAAGTTGTTGATTATGAAACAAATTCACCTTTAAAAATCGAACTTGACAAAACAAAAACCCTAAAAGAGAATGCTAATCAATATTACAAGCTCTATAACAAGGCAAAAACAGCTTTTTCAAAGACAAATGAAATAATTGAGAATTTAAAACAAGAAAAAGAATATTTAGAACAGGTTTTGTATTCAATTGAAAGTGCAACGACAGTAGTTGATTTGCTTGAAATAGCACAAGAGGAAACAGGAAACAGGGAACAGGGAACAGCAGTAGGTCGGGCATACTTGCCCGACAGCAAAAAGCAAAAGGCAAAAAGTGAAAAGAGGAAAGAGGAAAGAGAGCGAAAACCTTCTGTTTCCTCTTTGCTGTTTCCTCTTTCCTCCTCTCCGCTCACTGCTCACTGCTCACAGTTCACTGTATACGTTGGAAAAAACAATAAACAAAACGACTATATAGTATCAAAATTGGCAAGAGATGAGGATTTGTGGTTCCATGTTCACAATTGTGCCGGTTCTCATGTGCTTTTAAGGGTTGAAGCAGGTCAGGAAATAACGGATGAAGTAATTTTCGAGTGTGCCAAACTGGCGAAACAATATTCAAGTGCAAAGGATTCCACTAAAGTCGGAGTAATTTACACTAAAGCAAAAAACCTTAAAAAACCTCCCGGTGCAAAGTTAGGCTATGTTACTTATAAAGGTGAAAAAGAGATTGTTGTTTAAAATTGAATAGTGAGAGGTGAAATGTGAATAGTGAATAGTGAACGATTTTGCTTTGCAAAATCGCTTCTTTTTCCTTTGTATTCAGTTTCAAACAAATCTGTTATTGTCCGGGTATACTCAATACAAAAAAAAACCTGAACTTGGTTCAGGTGCTCTTTTCGGTAAAATTTTAAAAGGAAGGGATAGGTAAGATAAGTAGGGGTAGTGGGGGTAGTGGGGGTTGTATATCTATTTATTTTAAATTCAAAAATGATTTGTTATTTAATGCTATAAAGTTCATTTGTTCCAGTAGTACTTGTGACCTGTCCACCCAGTCTGCGGGTGCGTTTGTGGTGATTTGGTTTTCGTAAATCTTAGTCAATTTGTCATCTATTTTGCCGGGATTTTTTATCACTTTTTTATCACCTTTTTATCTCTTACATATATATAAAGTATATTCATATAAAATAATTGCATGCCGTGATGATTTTGTTACATTTCTTAATAAAAAATTACAAGGCGTAACAGCCCGAATTCTGCCCTAAAGTGCAACACCTTCTAATTCAAAGTATATCTGATTTGGTGATTTAAATTCTAAAACTTTCATAGGTCTATTATTTACCCAATCTTCCACTTCTTGTATCTGCTTTCTTGTTATTCTATCAAAATCGGTTCCTTTTTTAAAGTGTCTACGGATTAATTCGTTTACATGTTCCACTAAACCCTTTTCCCAACTGTGATAAGGTTTACAAAAATATGATTTCATTTGTAACTTTTTATTTATTTTTTCATGCCAAAAGAATTCACTTCCGTTATCATATGTGATAGTATGAATATGGGAAACGTTGTAATCGTTTAATGTAAAGATTTAGTATCATGAAAATAGGGGTGTAAAAAAGAACCCTCCTACGATACAAGTGTATTGAGGAGGGTTTAACATTGACGAAATCATCATCAACGCTAAATAAATTACTAAAACATATTCT
>JAQVKX010000128.1 GCA_028694425.1 Candidatus Gastranaerophilales bacterium | reverse complement strand
CACGTGCCAAGGCAACACCAAAATCGAAAATATAAACAACCCGGGAATTAAATTAAGCGGTTTGAACATATCCTTGGCTGTTCCCGTAAGCAAATTATAGATAAATACAACCGAAACAGGTATTGCAAAAGCTAAAATCCCTTTTGCCAAAAAACCCAATCCGATAAATATATAAAAATACAACCAGCAATATTTTTTATTTTTTTCTTCACAAAAATGAGTTAAAAGTCCACAGTAAATCGCACTTGTCATAAAAACCGTCAATACCATATCAATTATTGCAACATGAGATAGAATCAGGAAAAACGTACTTGAAAGAAGTATTAAAGCAGAAATTACACCGAATTTTCTTGAAATAATTTTTTTGCCCACATAATAAGTAAAGAAAACTATAAAAGAAGCCAGCAAAGCGATAGGAAATCTTACAGCGAAGGAGGAAAAAGCACCAAAAGCTTTAATAGAAGCACCTACAAGCCAAAAGTACAGTGGCGGTTTTTCTAAAAATGGTACCATATTAAGCTCTAAGTTGTTCCAACTGAAAGAATTAATTAAGTCTCTTGATATTACAGCATATCTTGTTTCGTCAACATCAATCAAAGGATATGAACCCAGTCCTACAAACAAGAAAATTATACACGCAATTGCCAATAAGGTTAAAGAAAAAATCTCCGGATGTTCAATTATAAATTTTTCAATATTTTCTTTTAAATTTGAAAACGCATCTTCTAACTTAAATTCAGAAGTTTTTTGTAAGAACTTGTTCATAAATTTCTTTTCCCCTTTCCCTTTTTATGCTATAATTACAACAAATGCAGTTTACCATATGAAAAGGATTTTGGCAATATTATGAAGTTATTAAACAAATTCGGTTTATTGGTTTTTACGCTTGTTATTTTAACCGTTCAGACGGTTTATTCAAGAGAAATCAAGTTTGTACAAATTACAGATTCTCATTTTTCTGCAACAGAAGGTGATTACAGTCAGAATGAAGTCGGAAATTCCAAAAGTGGTTTAGAAAGAACCATTATTGATATAAATTCCATTCCGAACGTAGATTTTGTGGTATTTACCGGCGATAATATAGACACAGCCAATTCAAAAAGTTTAAAAGGTTTTTTAATGATTGCAAACAGACTTAAAGTTCCTTATTATGTGGTAATAGGCAATCACGAAGTCTTTAAGTCCCAACATTTAACCAAAAAAGACTATATGAAAATCGTCTCTAAATATTCAAAAAACTGCCGTTCAAACAGTGCAAATTACGTTTTTCATAAAAAAGGAATTGTTTTTCTTGTTGTAGACGGGGCAAAAGAAGTTATCCCCGGACCTGCGGGTTATTATAAAAAAGATACCTTAAAATGGCTTGATAAAAAATTAACCCATTACAGAAATTCCAAAGTGGTTATCTTCCAGCATTTTCCGATTGTAGCACCTTATTACAACCGCACTCACACAACTTATAATACTCAAGATTATGAAGCAATTTTGAAAAAGCATTCTAATGTTATTGCAATTGTTTCAGGACACTATCATGCCAACGGCGAAGTTAAACAAAACGGGATTTATCACGTAAGCACACCGGCACTTGTTGAACCGCCACACAATTATAAAGTAATTGAAATTGAAACCAATAACGGAAAAGATTGTAAAATTTATACCCAATTACGTCATGCGGAATAATGCCATATAGGTAAATTGTTTAAACCATGTAGGGTGGGCATGTATGTATAACGTAAGTTGTGCCGGTTTCGTCCGCATTTGCCCACCAATATAAAGTCATTCGCTGTATAGCTTGGTGGGCAAGTATGCCCACCTTACTTATTTATACCCAATTACGCCATGCGGAGTAATGCCGTAGGTTCCGAGACATTTTTCAATTGTGCTAACCATTTAGCATAAAGGTTAAGATTATCCGGCGTTCTAAGAACACCTGTACAATATTCAGAATTTCTTCTTAAAAGTTCCATATAAGCCGGAATACTGCTTTCCCCAGTCACTGGGATGGTAGAACCATCTTTGGCAATAAAAAAATGTCATTGTCTCATTGCTAATTCTTCGGGACTAAGTATTTCAGTATGGCTTCTCTCACCAAAACTTATATTTGTTTTCTTTTGCATTGGCTTACGGTATTGTGCCGGTTGAAATCCTTGAATATTTGCTACTTGCATAATATTTTATCCTTTTTTAATTATTACTTTATGAATTGCGAATTGGTATTAATTGTTAATACATATATTTTAAAACCCCTAAAGATAAAATTTGCTGAATTTGGTAAAAAATTTACATTTTTTAATAAATTCGAGAGTTGAAAGTTCAAAGCGTATTCAACAGTAACTAATCACCAGGAATCAAACATGGTTGGAACTCTTTAGTAATAAGTGTTCGTGGCTCCTCCTCCCTTGTGTAGGAGGATAGAATTTCAACACGAGGAACGAGTGTCAGAAATTCTAGGTGGAGGGTAAAAAGCTTGCAATAACTACTATTCACCCTCACCCGACTTTCTAACGTTCGCGGCTTCACCGCTCACGCTGAAAGTCGGCCTCTCCGCAAGGGAGAGGCAAAAAGCTCGATAAATCTCGACTTTTGGGCAAGTTGATTTCTGGTGATTAGTTACATTCAACAATTAATTGTAACAGATTGTTAACCTGATTTTAACAAATAAGGCAATTAGCATCCGCAAATTGTTTTTTTATAAATATGGGATATTAATATGGGATATTAAAATAGGGTATTAAAATTTAAGGGGATATTATTATGGGGAAAGTAGAATTAAATCCAAAGGGTAAATCACCTGCGGTAAGTAAGGGGCAAGATAAGAATAAAAATAAAACAGCCAAACAACCTGCAGCAACAATTTCACTAAAGAATAAACAGGCTCAGAAACCGAAGCCAAAACTTTCAGTTGGTCAAAAAGCTAAGGCTTTGGGCAAAGGAGTCGGTAGATTTTTCAAAAACATGGTTTGTGATGAAAAAGGCAAATTCAGTGGGAAAAAAGCTTTAACAACGGCAGGTATTGCAGTAGGTTGTGTAGCTCTTGAAGTAGCTACAGGCGGTGCAGCAACTCCGTTTTTGTTAGCCGGTGGTGCACTTATATCAGGAAGTCAAATAGTAAAAGGTGCCTCAAAAGTTTCCAAAGCTAAAACTGCGAAACAAGAAGATGAAGCTTTGCAAGAAATAGGAGAAGGTATAACCGGAGGAGCATTAACAGTTGTAGGTGCAAGGAGCTTTGCCGGTGCAAAAGCCGCGAAATTAGGCAAAGCAGCAGAAGCATTGAAAGAAGTTGCCAAAGGAAACTCCAGCGCAGAAGAAGCGATAGGATTGATGCGAACAGGATCCCGAACACAAAGACAGAATGCTTGGGAGGCTTTAAGAGGTATGGCTAAAGAAGGCAGCGAAGGAGCTAAAGAAGCATTTGCAAGGGCACAGGAGGAACAATCACAAGCATCTCAAGCTCTTAGAAAGTCAATAACAGAACAAAGAAAAGCATTAAGTGAAAGAAATAGTGCAAGAAATGATTGTATAGAAGCAGGAAGACAAAAAAGAGCCTCAAGTCAGCAAACAACAAACGATGATGTTATAGATTTACATACAAAAGCAAGAGCTTTAGAAGATAAAAAGCTGGATGTTGAAACAGGTAAATCTTTATTGAAAGAGGCAACAGAAGAACATAATTTACAACCTAACGAAATAAATAGTAGAAGAGTAAGTGATGCACAGGAAATACTAACAAAAGCGGAAACAGAACTTACCCAAGCTGAACAAGAAGTTGCAGCAACAGCAAGAAAATTTGAGACAATAGTAGGAGAAGAAACAGAAGCAGGAAGTGCTTCAGCACTAAAAGCAGCACATCAAAAAGCACTTGAAAACTTAAAAACAAAAAGGGAAGAATATGCTACTGCAAGGAGAAATGTAGATACCAATATAAGCAAAAATAAACAAGCAAATGTAAAATTACAAGAAGCACAAGAAGCTCATCAAAGAGCTCAAGCACTGGAAACAGAAGTTGCTAAAGCGCAAGACGGTTTAAAACCTGCTGCATCAAGATTTAAGCTAACCGATGAAGTTAAAACAAAATTAAAAGAAGCATTACCTGATGAAGCTGATAATATAGCAAAACTTCCACGTAAAAAAGATGTTTTAGCAAAATTAGATGAAGCAATCAAAGCAGCTGATTCTTCTAAAAAACCTGAATTGCAACTGCTTAAAGCACAAATAGATGGTTTAGGCAGAGTAGATTTAAGAACTCGTTTTGATTTATTGAAAAGCGGTTTGAAAGATCCTAAAAAATTGGCATTAGGCGGATATGGAGCCGCTCAAATGGGTACGTTTGGAAATGAATTAAACAGAGAAATTGAAGAAGAAATTACAGCAGAATACAAAGGTTTACTGGAACAACAGCTTACTGCTGCTAAAGAAGCAGGAATACCTGAAGAAAAGTTGGCTGATTTTAATAACATTTCCGAAGATGCATCTTTAGAAGATATTCAAACAAAATTAGAAGAATTTGAAGACATGAGCCGTCAAGAATATTGTAATTTATTAAACCAACAAATTGAGGATGCTAAAGCATTGGGAGTTTCTCAGGAAGTACTTGATAAATTTACGGCAGATATTTCTGAAGACGCAACATCCGAAGATATTCAAGCAAAATTAAGAGAATTTGAAGGAGTTAAACAAGCAGAATATAGAAAATTAATAGACGAAAAACTTAATGAAATTGCCGCATTAGGAGTAACTGAAGAAACCATACAGCAAGTAAGAGATGGTATTCCGGAAAATGCAGATTCTGAAACATTAAAACAAAATTTAGCAGAAATTGAAAAAAGTTTAACTGCATTAAAAGAACAAGCTCCACAAGAAGCATCTGAAGTACCTGCTGAAGCCACTCCGGAAGAAATGCAGATAGGTGAAGAAAATACACAAGCGTTTGATGCCGGAGCAGAAGCACCGCAAGAAGATATGTCCGAAGGGGATATGTCAGGAGGCGATATGTCCGAAGGTAATATGTCCGAAGGCGATATGTCCGGATGCAGCGGCGGAGAATGCCAAATCCCGCAAGGTGAAATGCCCGAAGGTGAAATGCCTCAAATGCCGCAAGAACCACAAGGCAACATGCCTCAAGGCGGTTATTTCCAAGAACAGATGATACCGGAAGATACAAGTGATCCTTCATTAATGGGATCTATAGGCTCGGGAGCAGCACCGATGTCTGCAGCACCTACTCAACCGATGCCGGCAATGCCTTCATATCCTCAATACGGTATTGATAACTTAGCAACGCCGATGGGTGGTCAGATTGCATCTGCTACACAAAATCCATTGGTTAGCCAACCTGCAATTAATACACCGATACCGACAGCAATTGATTTACAGACAATAGCAAATAATGCTTTAGGAGGAATTAATGTTCCGCTTCCGGCACCAAACTTTAATGATACATCTATGCTTACTCAAGTACCGTTTACATCCGCACCGTCACCTATGACGATGGCTCCGCAAGGAACATTTGCAACACCGTTTGCACCAACACCTATGTTTACGGCACCTGTACAACAACCAATGCCTGCACCGATGCCTACATTCGGAGTAACTTATGCACCGGCACCTATGGTAACGGTACCTGCACAACCGATAATGCCGGCACCTATGCCGATAACTCCGCAAACATTCTCGGTACCTTTTGCACCGGCACCTATGCCGATGGCTCCGCAAGGAACATTCGCACCGTTTGCTCCGGCACAAACTACTGATATGAGTGCTCAAGACATACTAAGATTTGCAAATCCTTTCATAGGATAAAAATATTAAAGAATAATCAGTTATACTCTATAAAAAAGGCTCTTCAAGAGCCTTTTTTCTTTGGTAGGTTAAGTGATTAAGAAATGTTAATTTTTTCCAAAAACCGGCAAAAAATATTTTTACGGTTTTTATAATAATTGTAATAAAAAGGAAGAAAGGAAGTATTAAAATGCAAGTAAAACCGATTATGTTTTCAACATTCCAATCAAACAACAAATATGAAAATAACATAAACAATAAAAAAAATGTGAATTTTAAAGCTGTAGATTTAGGTAGCGTAACGGAAGGAGTAGTACAAGAAGTTATACAAAATCGTTACCGAATAATAGTATATCCGGGACCTAAGGTTGAAGCTATGGAAGGATGCCCTTCTCCACAAG
>JAQVKX010000127.1 GCA_028694425.1 Candidatus Gastranaerophilales bacterium | reverse complement strand
CGCCATTGGCAAAACTTCACAGGGACAATGACAGATTAACCGAACGTTTTGAATCGAGAATTAACGGATGGGAAGTAGCAAATGCTTTTTCTGAACTAACAGATCCGATTGACCAACGCTACAGATTTGAAGCACAGGCAAGGGCAAAAGCAGCAGGTGATGAAGAAGCATGCGATATCGATGAAGATTATATTCAGGCACTTGAATACGGTTTGCCTCCGACAGGCGGCCTTGGTATAGGAATTGACAGACTGGTAATGCTTTTAACCAATTCCCAATCAATCAGAGACGTAATTGCATTCCCGACCATGCGGAAAGTGTAAAAAGTGAATGGTGAATAGTGAATTGTGAATAGATGAACAGGTATATCTACCTTATAAATTAAATTTTTATAATTCCCAACATCCGACTAAAAATTCTACATTTTTCACATTCTTCAAGAAAAGCTTTTAAGACGAGATCTTTGTCTAAAAACTCTACAGCATGTTGAACGTTAACTTCAGGAGGTTTTTCTCCAGAAGCAATAAATTGTAATGCTGTGACAATATTACTTTCTAAATCAGGCAATGTTTTTATTTTAGTTATAAATTTCAATGATTTCGTAACAATAATTTTTGTATCAAAATGTAAATGTTTTTATTAAAACCGAAAAAAAAATTCTTTAGGCGGTTTAAAACATATGTACCATATACAGCTGGATTAAAAGTATGAGAATTAATAATACAAATTTAACGCAGAGGGCTCAACATTATCAAAATAAACCCTTTAGCCGTAATAAACAAAATATTTTATTTTTAAGCAGTTCTTCGTTGAACTATTTACCTTCAACAACATTTGGCAGAAGCATTATATCTTTTCGTGGAGATAGCTTTGAACAAACATTAGTACAGAATTATTTTCAACTGCCTATAAACTCTGAAACAAACAGCCCTTATAAACCTGACGAATACCAAATAAAAGCGGCTCAATCTATTTATAATGGCGATGATACACTTGTTACGGCACCGACAGGAACAGGAAAAACCGCAATTGCTTATTATGCAATAAGCAAAAATATGGCGGAAGGTAAAAAAACATTTTATACAACGCCATTAAAGGCTTTAAGCAATGAAAAATACAAGGAATTGAAGAAAATATTCGGTGAAGAAAATGTGGGGCTTTTGACGGGAGACAAAAAAGAAAAAGCAGATGCTCCGATTGTTGTTATGACTGCGGAAATTTATCGTAATATGGTTATCGGCCGTCGATTCGGAAATAATTCAAACCAAACAGATAATTTAAAAACCGTAATTTTTGATGAATTACATTATCTTGGAGATATGGACAGAGGAGGTATTTGGGAACAATCAATCATTTTTTCGGATGAGAATACACAGCTTCTTTCCCTTTCCGCTACAATAGGGAATAATAATACCATCAACGATTGGATATCTCAGGTAAGAGGAAAACAAAGTAATTTAATAGATGTTCCCAAAGAAGCCAGGCATGTGCCACTTATGTTTGAAATTCTTGATGTTAGCCCAAGTAAACAATATTCTAAAACTTCTCTGCCGAGCGAACAAAGTTATTTTGATATGGTTAAAAAGCTTAAAAAAGAAGATAAGCTTCCCGCTATTTTCTTCATCTTCAGTAAGAAAGCAAGCAGAAAACTTCTTGACAGTTTCAATAAGATCGGTTTAAATTTAAATTCCGCAAAAGAGCAAGATGAAGTTGTTGAAATTATTGCACGTTATAGCAGAGAAAAATATTTGGGTAAATCGCTCAATATTGATGCTCTTAAAAAAGGTTATGCAATTCACAATTCAAGTTTACTTCCTGCACAGAAAGAACTGGTGGAGGAATTGTTCCAAAAGAAACTTGTAAAAGTGGTGCTTGCAACGGAAACATTGTCTGCAGGAATAAATATGCCTGCAAGAACAGTTGTTATTTCATCAATAAGAAAACCCGCAAATGCTTATTCTGCCGACGGAAAAGACGGAAAAAGAGAACTGATGCCTAATGAATTCCATCAAATGGCAGGCAGAGCGGGGCGCCGTGGTCTTGATACAATAGGATATGTTTATTGTATGGCTGTATCTAATGAACAGCGGGATAAATTAAAAATATTGAAGGATGCTCAACCAAATAACATTTACAGTTTTTTAAGACCCGATTATTCATTTGTTGCGGGTTGTTATAAAATTGACCCTGAGGGTAATTTGGTTGATATAATTTCAAATAAATCCTTGAGGGTTTATGATGAAGATCCCGTAAATGTTAAAAAGAAAAAAGAAAGACTGGCAAAAGTCTTTGAGAACAAGAAGGCTATTTTAAAAGAATTTGATTATATGACGGAAGACAATATTTTAACGCCAAAGGGCGAACTTCTTTCAGCATTAAACGGTTACGGACAAATTCCGATTATAGAAATGATTTATAATAAAAATTTAGCAGGTTTAACACCTGTCGAACTGTCAGCTTGTGCAGGCTCTCTAATATCCATAGAAGAAAGCCGCAAAGACGAGGACGAAGAAGTTAAAATATTTAGATACGATAGTGAGCCTGTAAGGGATTTTATAACTATTCTTGGCGGAGTTTTATTAAATTATAATTTTGTTATGTCATCACAAGATCAAAAGTATAAAGAGGTTGAACAAAATGAAGATGCTGCAAATCATTTATATACTTGGGCAAAATTAAATGAAGATGATAGTGATTCCTTATCTAATTGGGAAAAATTATATAATACTTACAAAGAAGATGCCGATGAAGGCTGTTTATTCAAAGAAATAACCAAAACCGTTGACCTTTTAAAACAAATTTCAAAAATTGCCCAAGTTGGATTAGAAATTGCGGAAACTGATGAAGATAAACAATATTATTCCGAATTAAAATTAACAATCAGAGATACCGTTAAATTATTAAACAGAAATCCCGTAGGGAATTAACCGTTTCTCACATTAGCTTTGATTATCTCGGAAATCCACGGCAGATAACTATATTGTCCCTGAAAACTTGTTACAACCAAATAAAGTATAACAGCATAAACTAATGTTTGGATTAGTGAAAACCCGAATATAATTGGTGCGTTTAAGTAAAAAGTAAGTTGTAAAACCAATTGATTTACAAGGGGAATTACACTTAATATATTCATAATAAGCCCCAAAAAAGCACCGAGCAGAAAATAAGCAATTGATAAAAAGATTGACTGAAATATGTGATATTTCAAGTATGGTCTGATATTATTTTTTGTAAAAATCCCAATCAACAGCCAAATAAAACCTGCAAAACCAAAGGTAATGTAGGTCAGAGCCGCAATTATTTTTTCCATCATTAAAGGTTCATTTTTGTATTGCATAATTAATTTTCTTTCTTATCAATGTATTCATCTAAAACTTGAAGGTATACAAGTTTATATTCGTCCTTATCGGGAGCCATTTTAATCCCGTCTCTGTATGAAACAAGTGCTTTTTCAAGATTGTTTTCCATGTAATATGTATTACCTTGACATATATGAGCAATGTCATCTTTGTAGTCCATTTTTAATAATATATCATATTGCTGATGTGCCTGGTCAAATTTTCCCAAATCCGAATATAAATTTCCCAAAAGCGTATATGCACCAGTCAAATCAGGATTTTCTCCGATTGCTTTGTTGTATAAATCCACTGCAAAATCAAATTCTCCAAAATCTTTTTTTGCAATTCCGTAAGCAAGATAGGCTTTATAATTTTCACCGGGCATTTTTAATGCTTTTTCATAACATTCAAAAGCTTCTTCTTTTTTCTTCATTGAAGTAAAAGCATTGCCTATACAGATTGTAATGTCCTTATCATCAGGGTATAATTCAACAATTTTTTTATAATACGAAAGTGAATTTTCATAATCCCCGAGTTTTAAGTAAAGATCCCCCAAGGCTGCATTTGCCGTTATATTATTTTTGTCTATTGTTAAAACTCTTTTGTAATAAACTTCTGCTTCAGGGTAATTTTCAAAATCATAAAACAGTCTTGCTATTGCGTTATAAACATCTTTTGCGGGAGACTGGAGGTCCAGTGCCCGATTATAATATTCTAAAGATTTAGAAAAATTCTTCAATTCCGCATAAACATTCCCCATATTAAAAAATACGGCATAATTCATCGGCTCTGTTTCTTCCGCTTGCTTAAAATAAGAAAAGGCTTTTCTGTAATCCTTGTTGTAAAACCACAAACTGCCTATGTTTATAAGAGCAGCAACATCTTTAGGGTTTACTGCCAATAAACTTTCATAAACCGAAATCATTTTATCAAACTTGGAATCCATACCGTACAGGTTTGCAAGAGTATGGTAATGATCTGTATTTTTAGGTTCTCTTGCAATTGCTAAAATAACTTCTTCTATTTTTAAATTAATTTCTTTACTTTCCATTTAATTATTTTATCGCATATATTGTTTTTAGCAAAATATTTACAAATCTATATTTTTTATTTAGATAAAAACTTGTTCATTTTTTGTAGAAAATAATGTAGAAAAAACAATTTTTTCTACATTATTTTCTTTAATACTTTTTTTCTATATTAATAAGAAGTTTTTGTAACTTTTTCTTACATTTTTTCTACAGTTTTTTTTGTTTTTATTGTTGAGTTTTAGACTTTTTTATACAAAAACTTTTTACTTATTACTATTATTAGGTTTTATTAATATATTTATATAATATAATAATATTTAACAATTGTTGATAAATTTTTAATTAAGAGTTTATCAAGCAAAGAAAATGCAAGCGGGTAAGTCTTAACGCAAAAAGGGAGATGAAATAAAAAACAGCTGGAACAACAAAGTTAGTAAGCCGGTAAAATAAAAAAATTAGTAATATTATAAAAAAAAGAAAGGCGGAACTCGAAAGGTTTTGTGTAAGGATAAAAGAAATGGAATTTATTTTAAAAAAAGAAGATTTATTAAACTTAATTAGAATTGTTGAACGTGCAACGGCGATGAAAGGGTTACAACCGGTTTTGGCTAATATCTTAATTGAAACGGTTGACAAATCGGGAATTAAATTTTGTGCAACAGACCTTGATTTAACAGTTATAACAATTATTCCTGCTCAAATTATCAGTGAAGGAAAAATAACGCTACCTGCTAAAACCCTGGGAGATATTGTCTCAAGGTTAAGTGATGGACTGGTTAATTTTAAACAAACAGAAGGAACCAATATTGTTAATTTAACCTGTAAAAATTCAAAATTTGATATTATAGGAATTTCTGCAAGTGAATTTCCGGTTATAACAGACGGAAAAGAATTTTTAGAAGAAAACATGATAGAAATAGCCCTAAAACCTTTTACAAAAGCAATAAGGCAAGCAGCTTTTGCAGCAGCCGGTTATGAATCAAACAATCTTTTATCCGGTGTTGTTTGTGATATTTCAGAAAATATTCTTGAAATGGCTTCTACCGACGGAAACAGACTTGCAAGAGTAAGAGAAAAAATAGAAAATAAAGGAAAAACAGCACAATTGATAATTCCTGCAAGAACACTACAAGAATTTATTAAGATGAGCACTTTTATTGAAGATGAAACGGTTAAAATATTTACCGACAAAACAAAATTAATGATAAAAAGTGATAATACTGTTGTTATTTCAAGACTTATGGAGGGTCAATATCCCAAGTATAATCAATTAATCCCTCAAGATAATGCAAAAGAAGCAATAATTAATATTCCACAATTAATAGCTTCACTTGAGCGGGTTGCCGTTATGGTTAATGAAAAAACAAGTATTGTTAAATTTGAATTTAAGGATAATAAATTAATATTAACAACAGATACACCTGATTCAGGGGCGTCCGAAGATGAAATAGATATTGATTATAAATATGACGAAGAATTAAAAATAGCCTTTAATTACAGATATGTGCTTGACAGTTTAAAAAACATGGATTCAACTGAGGTTAAAATAGGTTTAAACACACCACTTTCGGCAACCATATTAAAACCAAACAATGAAGAGGATTATATTTGTCTTGTTATGCCTGTTCAGATAAGATAAGAGTAAACAGGGAACAGGAAACAGAAAAGAAGACAAGATGCGTAGATGCGTGGAGGCTAATTTTTAAAAGAAACTATTCACCTGTTTACCTTATAACCTAAATAATTTTTCTTCAATATTCCGCTTTAAAAACTTGACAAATCGGGCAAAAAATAGTACTTTTAAGATAGAGGATGCGGAAAAATTCGAAAAATGACAATTTTTCGTAATTTTTCAAATCCGACCTAAGAAGTGCTAAACCCATACCGG
>JAQVKX010000126.1 GCA_028694425.1 Candidatus Gastranaerophilales bacterium | reverse complement strand
GTCGGTACTTAGAGCGGAGTTGGGCGGCTCAATTGGTTGCGTGAAGCACATTATACACGATGAAGTTTACCAAATCCATGATGCCCATGAACGCTTAGTGCATTTATTGGCTTGCTAAATCTTTAATATAAAGCCATAATGAGACCATCATCAAGATTTTGAACTGCAACTTCCTCAACATTCCCATCGGCTCCAATAACTAAATTTCTATAATCATTGGAATCTGAGTGAAAATATCCAAAAACAGTTTTATTGCCTTTTTTATTTGCAGTTATTTGCTCAGGGTTTATATTTGAAGCACTGTCACTAAGTAACTCCGGCTTTTCTGTTCTAGTCCCTGCCGTTTCAACATAATGGAGCATTTGCTGTTGAAAAGTATCAAGCATCTTACGCCCCCTTGATATAATCTCTGCCAAAGCAGGTTCTATACCTGCTTCATTTGTAATTACAGTAACCGGTTTTCCATCAACATGAATGCAATGTTTTATTCGAACAGCTTCTTGTTCCGAATTTTTATGGTAAATTGTTGTATTTGAACCATCGTATATTGATGCACGAATGATATCTCCGTTTTTTCCTAAAATCAATAAATTATCGCCTAAAACAGATTCCGGGTTATCAGGATTATATGTACGAACAACAGTAAATCCGCCTTTTATTTTTTTAACTTGCATATTATGTATTAAGCCGGGTTTGTTCCTTGCAGATAAATCTCTAAAGCCGCCCAAATGTTTTATAGCAAGCATTGCATCGCCTATAAAAGTATGTAGTGCATCTGTGCCTTCCCTAACAGCACTTAGTATTGTCGGATTCATATCAATAGCTTGGGATGCAGTGCTCATAAAGCTAACTTTATCGCTATTCAAACCTGATAATGCTTTAGGTTGTGGGTTGTAATTTTGATTTTTTGTCTTTGTTTGTGGTTTTTGTGTAAAACTCGGTTTAAAGCCTATCGGTCTAATTCCCATACTCATCTTTTTCTCCTTTTTTTAATTTTAAAATAAACTAACTCCTTTTGCATGTTATAAAACATGTAAAAGAAGTTTTTCTCGGTTTCTCGGATTTAACTTAATAATTATTTATAAAATACGGTAACAGTAAGAACCCATCAGGTTCTTTGGCAACTTTTTATAAAGTTTTCAATTGATCTGTCCCAGGTTTTTTCTGCTGCAGGCGGGAAAAAACATCCGGGAATTTCATTTTTACCACGATGATAGCTTACACAATCACAGCAAACGCCCCGTCTTGAACAAGTCATTGCCGTACAGGTACATTCAATTTTATTTTCTTCTTTCTTGCATTCCATTTTTTCTTTTTTATCCTTTCACGAAATCCTTCTATTACCGCTTAGTTTATTTAATCTAAATATTAGTTTATTTTATCTGATGCCGCTTACCAGCATTATTGCACTCGCTATTTTGAGTGAAGTGTGAAGCGTGAAGAGTGAAGGGGAATTTTCCATTTTTCGTTTTGCTTTTTTCATTTCTCCTTTTTAATTGAGACTTGCCCGCTCGCATCTCCTTTGCTTAATTACTTTTGTATTGGTACAAAATGCACTCTACTAACTTTTCACCCTCATGCTGTTTTCGCATCCGCAGTAATTTTGTCGGTATAATTTTAGTTCATCTGCAAGTTTAATTGTATGTAAAAAACCATTCTGTTTTTTGAAATCGAAATCCATAAAGTTAATTTTAAAATAATCCGAGAAAAAATTACCTATCGCACGTATTGCCTTAAAATTCTTATGCGGGCTTGAAGAAAGTGATGTTGTGTAAGCTTCTATCTCAAGTTCTTTTGCCTTTTGTGCCGTCCTTAGCAATCTTAATTCAAAACACCTGTTGCATCTTTCACTGCCTTCCGGATGGTTTTCAAAACCCTTCATGATTCCCCGATATAATTCAGGCTGATAATCTTCAATGATTAATTCACAATTTAGAGTCTCACAAAGTTTTTTTTGAGCTTCTACTCTCTTTAAATACTCGCTTTCAGGATAAATATTGGGATTAAAAAAATAAGCAACAGGTTCATACCCCAGTCCTCTTAAGAATTTAATCGGATGACCGGAGCATATTGCACAACAAGTGTGTAAAAGAATTTTTTTATTACTTTCCTTCCCGCTCAAATGCACCTGCCTTTATTAAAATATCTCTCAATTCATAATAAGGTTTAATCCCGGCATAAACTTTGCCGTTTATTACTATTGTGGGTGTTCCGTCAATTTTAAGTTCAGCTGCATTCTCTATATCACTGTATAACCTTTCATTTGTCGCATCAGATTCTATATCTTTTTTAAACTTAGGCATGTTAAATCCCATTGATTCTATAAGTTTAAGTGCTTCTTTTTCATTCCCCGGCTGTTTTTCAAAAAATTCCGAGTTAACATCCCAAAAACGTCCTTGATTTTCTGCCGCAATGGAGTATTTTGCTAACGTACAAGACCCTTCATGAAAAGGTTTGCTAAGATATTTATTACAAGCCATATCAAGCGGCATATTTTTATGTACTATCTTGAAACCGCCCAACTCCTGTGCAGCTCTGTTTATAATTACATTATAAGTACGGCAAATCGGACAACGGTAATCCGTATAAATGTAAGCCGTAAACTTTCCGTCAGTATCACCCAAAATATTTCCGGTGGCTTTAAAAGGACTGTCATTTTGCATTTTTTCATACTTTTTAAATTCTTTATGACGCTTTACCTGCGGTGCAAAACAGTAAGTTAAACTTGTATACGTTAAGAAACTGCCTGCCAAAAGCATGACAACAATGAGGCTGAATAAATATTTTTTAACCTTAATTGCATCAATAAAGTCTTTTATACTTACTTTAAAGCTCTCCAAAAGACTCTTATTTAAATCTGCGGCAACAATTGCTATAAACAAATTCAAAAAGTAAGTAAAAACACATAATATACAGATTTTTTTGATTTCAAAAATACTTATTCCGGCCAAAATCATCGAAATAGCAAAAGATATAAATCCCAATGCACAAATGTATTCTAAAGGATTTTTAAATACTTTCAAAAACCCCAGAAACTCAATTTGTTGTAATTTATCTACAAAAACAAGAAAAATAATAAACAAGTATAAACCCAAACCCCAGCAAGCAAGAGGCACTCCAAAAAATTGAGAATGCGTTGTTTGAGCAACTCCGTCACAGTCTATAAATTGATTTACGGAACAAAAGCTCGGCAAGGCATAAGGGTTAAAATTGGTATCGTAATAGATAATTGCCAACTTTACCGTAGTGAAAAAACCTACCACAGCAAAGAAGATTATGAAGATTTTTTTTAAAACCAAGTCTCTTGTTTCTTTTTCGTCCACTAATGAATACCTTAATATTCTCTCTAAGTTTTATTTTAACGCCTATAAAATTTTTTTCA
The DNA here is from genome assembly GCA_028694425.1 of Candidatus Gastranaerophilales bacterium. GTDB lineage: Bacteria > Cyanobacteriota > Vampirovibrionia > Gastranaerophilales > Gastranaerophilaceae > JAQVKX01. Next base: position 2,898 of record JAQVKX010000126.1, on the reverse strand, counting down.
ACCCCAACGTTACAAAAAATAATAATTTTATGCTTTAATTAATTATAGCATAAAAAAAGAGGTGCTTTATGGACAAAATTAAAATTGGCATGATAGGCTTAGGAACGGTTGGTTCAGGTGTTTTAAAAACTTTGGCAAATTTTGAACAAATTGAAATTATTAAAATTGCAGTCAAAAATCTTAATAAACAAAGAAATATTGATAATTTGGATAAAAGTATTCTAACCGATAATCCTTATGAAATTGTAAATAATCCGGAAATTCAAATAATAATTGAAGTTGTAGGTGGAATAGAGCCTGCTTTTGACTTGATAAAAACCGCAATCAAAAACGGAAAGCATGTTGTAACCGCAAACAAAGAACTTCTTGCAAAGCATGGCGAAGAATTGTTTTTATTTGCCGAACAATATAACAAGGTTGTGCTTTACGAAGCAGCAATTGCCGGCGGAATACCTATAATCATGCCGATTAAAACAATTTTAACCGGAAATAAAATTACAAAAATCGCCGCAATTCTGAACGGAACAACGAATTATATCCTAACCAAAATGGATGTAAATCAAGCATCTTACGAAAGTATTTTAAAAGAAGCACAAGAACTTGGCTATGCAGAAGGTGACCCGACAGGTGATGTGGAAGGATTTGATGCGGCTTACAAAATTGCAACCCTTTCCACCATTGCGTTTAATAAAAGAATTAATATACAAAATATTTACCGTGAAGGTATAAGCAAAATTCAAGCTGATGATATGAAGTATGCAAATGAATTCGGGTTTAAAATTAAATTAATTGCACTCGCACAGCTTGATGAAAAAGGCAATGCGGACGTAAGAGTTCACCCGATGCTGGTTAAAAAAAGCAAAAGCCTTGCACATATAGACTATGTTACAAATGCTATTACAATTGAAGGTCATCCGGTTGGTGAAATAATGTTCTCGGGTCCGGGGGCGGGAGAGTTTCCTACCGCAAGTTCCGTTGTAGGAGATGTTTTGGCTATCGCAACAGAACTTACAACAACGGACTATCCGCTTCCGATGATGAGATGTCATCACGAAACAACTGCAAAAATGCTTGATATTTCAGAAACTTCAAATAAGTATTACCTTTCGGTTAATACAAAAAATAAAGTCGGTGTTATTGCTTCATTAGGCAGAATTTTTGCCCAAAATAATATAAGTATTTCCAGCTTACTGCAAAAAGGCTTAAAAGCTGATAATACGGCAAATATTGTTGTAATTACCGAACAATGTCTTGAAAAAGATATGCAAAATGCCATTAAATCAATGAAAAATGATGAATGCATTAATGCGATTAACAGTTTGATAAGGGTTATGGAGTAAAAGGGAAAAGGGAAAGGAAAGTAGGGTGCATTTATGCACCATTACAAGGAGTTAAAATGACACATTATACAGGACTAATAAATAAATACAAAGACTACTTGCCCGTTAGCGATAAAACACCGGTAATTACACTTAACGAAGGCAACACTCCTTTGATTAAAGCTGATAATCTGGCGAAAAAAATCGGCATTGAGGCAGAAATTTATTTAAAATTTGAAGGAGCAAATCCTACCGGAAGTTTTAAAGACAGAGGCATGACAATGGCTGTTTCTAAAGCCGCCGAGGCAGGTGCAAATGCAATAATCTGTGCTTCAACCGGAAACACCTCCGCATCGGCAGCCGCATATGGTGCAAAAGCAGGCATGAGAACTTTTGTACTTATTCCCGACGGCTACATCGCTCTTGGAAAACTTTCCCAAGCAATGATGTACGGTGCTCAAGTTATTGCAATTAAAGGGAATTTCGATGAAGCACTTGAGATTGTCAGAGAAATTTCTGAAAAATATTCCGTAACGTTGGTTAATTCTGTAAATCCTTACCGCATTGAAGGTCAAAAAACAGGTGCGTTTGAGATTTGTGAAGCACTGGAAAACGCCCCCGACTACCATTTTATTCCGGTAGGAAATGCGGGCAATATAACAGCTTACTGGAAAGGTTACAAAGAATACTATGCTGCGGGCAAAATTTCAAAACTGCCTAAAATGATTGGATTTGAAGCAACAGGCTCTGCCGCAATTGTAAAAGGCGAAAGAATTTTATGCCCTGAAACAATTGCAACAGCGATAAGAATAGGTAACCCTGCAAGTTGGAAACAAGCCGAAGCAGCATGTGACGAAAGTAAAGGGAAAATTGATTGTATTACCGACGAAGAAATCATTTTTGCTTATAAATTGATTGCATCCTGCGAAGGAATTTTAGCGGAACCTGCAAGTGCGGCTTCCGTTGCAGGGCTTATAAAAGCAAATAAAATGAACTTAGTTGAGAAAAATACAAAAATTGTTTGTATTCTGACAGGAAACGGATTAAAAGACCCTGATTCCGCAATTAAATACTCAGGAGTCCAAGTCAAAAAAACATCCTCAACTATTGATGAAATTTTGAAAGTGATGAATATTTAATTAAATAGAAAATTATTTAGGTTATGGGGTGAACAGGTGAATGGGGGAATAGTTTATAAGTGGTTTTCGCTTCACGCTTCACGCTTCACGCTTTACGTTTCACATTTTGCCTTTTACTTTTTGCCTTTTGCTTTTTTAAATCTTGACCAATTCTTTAACTTCTTTTCTTTTAATTTTAATAGTTGTTGTTTTGGGCAGTGGGTCTTTTACAACGATTATATTTATCGGGCGTTTGTAAGTTGCTAATTGATTTGAAAGAACTTTAACTTCTTCTCTGACAATTCGGTTTAATTCTTTATCATCATCAATTTTTTTTAAAGATTTAGCAAGCCAATAAATGCACTAAGCGTTCATGGGCATCATGGATTTGGTAAACTTCATCGTGTATAATGTGCTTCACGCAACCAATTGAGCCGCCCAACTCCGCTCTAAGTACCGAC
>JAQVKX010000005.1 GCA_028694425.1 Candidatus Gastranaerophilales bacterium | reverse complement strand
TTGCAATTAAAACGTTGGAGAGGGATAGCAACACGATATGCTAAAAATACAGCATCTTACTTGGCTGCTGTACAAATCAGATGCATTGCTATTTGGGGAGGCATCTCGTGACGACACCATCTAGCAAAAAAAATTATTCAGGGTGTTTAAAATATTTGAGTGGTGGGTCTTGCCCACGCGGAAAAAAAGAATTAAAAACAGCCGAAGTCATGGGACATGGAAGAACCGCGACAGAGGTTTATTGCTGTATAATAAGGAAAAGGAATGAAAGTAAAGCCGGAAACATTCCCCATAAGCTCAAAAACACGCACGAAAAACGTGTATTTCAATAATTTTTCAAATCCGGTAATTCCAAATACATTTAACCAAAGACCTTCAAGCTCAAATGATTTGAGTTTCGAAGGTCGTTTTGCATTTCGCGAAAGCCTTTCCGCACTGGCTAAAAAAGACGTTGCGGAATTTGAGTTTGATTATATAGCCCAAGCACTCGGCAAATATAAAGAAACCTTCGGTGATTCCGCTTATAAAAAAGCCGAAGCGGTTTTTAAAAGACTTCACGAAGACGGGGGAAAAGGGGTTGAGGTTTCAAAAAAAGAGGGGAAAATGCGGTTTGTGGGTAAATCCGTTTGGGAGAACTTCCTTGAAAATGCCGCTGCACCTTTTTATCAAATCCCGCTTGATATTGGTTGTTTCTTTATTAATTTAGCAGGTAAAAGCCGGTTTAAAGACTCTTCTGCAGTAAGGGCGATGACAGGTTGGGGATTTTTCAAAAACAGAACGGGAGCTCTTGAGCATGCCGCCAATGCAAACGCCCTAAGAGGTTTGGTGGAGGCATACAAAAAAAATCCCGACATACTTTTTGCAAAAGGGCATGGCAGACTTGATCCTTTAAAATCCAATTACCGCAGCGAAACCGAACGGTCTTTGGTGAGGCTAACAACAGGTGTTACATCAGCGTTTTTCCTTGCAAATGACGCTTACAACCTGTCATCCGTTATCAATGACAATCCTGATATGGCGAAAAAAGATAAAAAGAAAAGATTTAATCAGGAACTTGGCAGGGTAGGTCTGACTTCATATCTGACATTATTTACTTTAGGTTCAATGTCAAAAACCATAAACAAAAGCCCGACCAACGCCTTAATCGGCGTTGCTTTAAGTGTTTTACCGGCTGAAATTTTGGGAAGGCTTATTGTCGGTACTCCTATTTTCCCTGTAACTGCCAAGCAGGCAAAGAAGATTGCCGAAAAAAGATATGACAAAGAACAATCAGAAACACAAGAAAAACCCGCAGAGAAACCGGCGGTTTCGAACCTTATTCAATTAACAAAACCTTTACCTAAGCCGTTTGCAGTGTTTGAAAATAATACAACCGATATTAATGCAGCTAAACTTCAAGAAAAACACGGCAGTCTGGGCTGGAAAGAATGCCTTGAGATACTTGCAGGGCTGACCGCTTTAGGTTTTGGCTTGAAGAATGTAAGAAAAATTAAATTTGTAGATGTAAACTTAACTAAAATGCAGGAAACATTTAAAGGTTCTCCTGTTTATCAAATGTTCCAAGATTTTACTCATAAAGAAGATTCTTATACTAAAGGTGAAATAAAAGCCATTTTGGATAAACTTAGAAAGGTTTCTGCAAATCCTGAAGACCCTGATGCCGGTTTTAATAGATTAGTTGAGGCTTATGAAGCTGCTCTGCCTTGGACGGAAGACGGCGGTGTTGACTTCGGCAAAGTCCCTAAAGAATGGTATAGAAGAACCCGTGAGTTTATAAGCGTTCCGTTTGGTTTTATACACAGAAACTTTATCATGGGTCCGGCTGATTTTCTGGAAATGATTTATTGTTCTATTTCACCCGCAAAAAGAAGAGCCAAAGCCCTTTTAAAATTCTTAAAAGATGAAGTAAAGGAATTTCCTTTTAAAATGACTGATGAAGAGTCTTGGCAAAAAATCATAGAATTGGCAGAAAAAGCAAAAATGAAATTTAATAACGAAGTATCAGAGAAAATTATATCAGATAAAATATATGAAATTTCAGATGAGCAGGATGGGAAAAAAGAAAAAGTTTTAAAAAATGCTTTAAGATTCATTGAAAAAGCAAGTGATGAAGATGTTGAAAAACTTGTTTCAAATCAAATATTTTATGCAATGAGCTCATCAGGCAAATCCGATTATTCTAATGCGGAATTGGGTGTGAGTTCAAAAACTGTAAGCAGTTTAATTGCAAGTCTTTTTTTGGTAGCAGACCATTACAATTTGGTCATGATTAATTCCGAAGGTCAAGACAAAAAACAAGCCGCCGAAAAAGCAAAAGAAAGGGCTATTCAAAGGATTGTAAGTGTTTTCTACTCTCAAATTGTTATGAAGTTAAATAACAGCTTCTTGAGAGAATTATATAATTCATCGCTATCGGCAGTCGCTGCAATCACAATATCTACCCAAACAATTATGGAAGTATTGACAAGAATATCAATAGGTATGCCTGTCGATGAAAGCACTAAAGCAGAAATTGAGCAAACAGAGCAGAAAAACAGAGATGCAAAAGGATTAAAAGGCAAATACTTCAAAGCAATGGCTTACATAACAGGCAAAAAGAAACTTTCAGACAGGCAAGAAAAATAAAAACTATCTGGCAAGGATATTTGCCTCAGCTCTCATTTCAGCATCCCTTTCAGCAGCATCTTTACTAAATCTTCTTGTGCCTCTAGAATTTTCATCTTCAATAAAAGCTTTAAGTCCACCTTTAGCTCTATTTATAAGTCTTTTTAAAGTTTCTCTTGCTTCAGGAGACCAACTTGCCAATCTTTCGTCTACGTTTATTACTGACTTTGGAACATCCACCCCAAAAGCCACTTTATCTTTTTTGGTAGAGAAATCGGGGATGACGTTTGGGCGTTGAGAAGCAGACCTGCCCAATGCAGGTGATGAAGCTGATGCAGATGTTAATTTAACGTTTTGTACGATCATGTCAAATCCCTCCAAATATTACTGATTCTTAACTCAAGAACATGATTATAAATCCAGAAACTTTTTTTGTCAAGAGTTTTCTTCCAAAAATAGCCGCATTGGACAAAGAATTTGAAATTCTATTTCAAATCCCTTATTACAATTGAGATAAAATGCGTTTATCGGTTATTACTTAACTACTCCTACTACAATATTACTAAGTGTTCCCCTCCCCCCTTGAGGGGCGAGGGTAAAAAGTCGGTGGGGTAGTAACCCAACCCTACGTGCTTCTCCTCCTCCTCGCAATGACATGGACGGCTTCAGCCCCTTCTTACCATTTTCAATTTCCCATTTTCCATTTAAAAACTACCCAACATGACTATTTTTTAAAAAACCCCTTGACAAATTTTTTATTTCTTTTTATAATACGTTTTTCGGACTAATGGATGCTGGGAGGAATATTTAATTTTAGTAAATGGTGTAAACTTATCGTCTTTATCATCTGCATCCATTTCTTTGCGTAATTTTGACTAAAATAAATAACCCTCACAACCCCTCATACCGACCTTCCAAACCAGAAAAGATAATGTGTCGTTTGGGCTAAAGGAAGCAGTAAAGCCTTTAGTTAAGGGGTTCTTTACTTAATTTTATTGGTTTTGTGAGACCTATTATGAGACTAATGCACAAGTCCATTTTTTTGCAAAAATGTCCTTGAGCAAAGTCAAGTCTAGTGTCAAAACGGCGGAAACTTGGTTGCTCGCATTAAACGGGTCTACGCTCACCTGTTTGCATTTGCCTTGGCAAACGCAATCCGTGAGCTTCGCCCTCCGCTCGCAATCCGCAAAGTGTGATTTTCCGCCGTTTCTCACTTCTTGGTGTCTCGCATTAAACGGCATTCAGGCAAAAGTGTCATTTTGCCTTGGAATGCCTCTGCTCGACATCCGCTTTTGTAAGGTCGACCGCTGCACAAGTCTCAAAATTATAAATTTTGGACTTGTGCAGCGGTCTCATTATTGCTCGCTGTTTATTTCCAACTTGTTATAAACCTGAGAATTTATTTCTCCTCCGATTAAAAGCAAAAGAGACGTATAGTAAAGCCAAACCATTAAAACGGCAAAAGCCCCTATTGTTCCGTAAACTTTATTATACGTGTGGAGATTATTAACATAAACCGAAAACCCCCACGAACCTGCCAGCCAAAAAATACAGAAAAACAATGTGCCGGGAAGTGCACTCTTGCGTTTTAACTTTTCATCACCTTTTAAATCCGGCAAAATGTAATAATTTATCAGTGCCATTAAATAAAGTGCAAAAAACGCAACAGGCCATCTTAAAGTCAAAAGCGTTATGACAAAGGCATGAGAAATCCCCGCATAAACTATTAAAAAATTAATGATAACCTTGCCGAATATAATTAAGTTTATGCTTAAGAACAACATAAGCGTATTTACAAAAACCATGATAACGGATAAAACTCTAGTATACAAAAAAGAACGGGTTTCTTCAACTTTATAAGCTCTATTCAGTCCTTTTAAAACAACCGCAACAGCGTTTGAAGTTAAAAATAAAGTAACAATAATCCCGATTGTTGCAACCAATCCGCCTCTGGAAAAAAGCATTACTTCTTTTAAAACCGTTCTTATTAATTCCATTGAATTTACCGGTAAAATATTCGACATAAACAATAAAATAGGGTTCATAAAAGATTTGTTTCCCATCCAACCAAAAATTGCCATTAAAAAAAGCATTGCCGGAAAAATCCCAAGCATAAGCATAAAACCCATTTCTGCAGCCATGCCGGAAAAATCATTCTCAACAACAGCTTTTGTAATATGTCTGAAATACCTTAAGAGTCTTCCCATTTAATTTCCTTGTTGATTTCCGTCAAAAGTTTTTTAATTACATCATTACAGGATGATTTTATTGTACATCCGGCTGCAAATTTATGACCGCCGCCACCGAACTTTGAACAAACTTTTGCAATATCTGTGGTTTTGCTTCTCATTGAAATCTTACATGTCTTTGAATCACCTTCTTTTACAACAAACGCAATTTCGGTAGAATGGATTGCCCTTAAAGTTTCTGCAATACCATCCGTCGCATCATCCCCAACTGCAAATTTTTCAATGTCTTTTTTATAAATTACGGTATAAACTATTTTATCGTCTTTTGAAAAAACCGCTTTACTAACACAATACCCTTGGAAAAGGACGATTTCTTTTGATTTGGATTCATAACATTTTTTATACAAACATTTAGGATTAATACCTGTTTCGGTAAGCTCTGCAGCTACTTTAAAAACATTTGCACCGGTATTCTCAAACCTAAAACCGCCTGTATCTGTTAAAATTGCGGTGTAAAGACATGTAGCAATGTCCAAATCTATTTTCCAACCGAGTTTTTTAAATATTTCATAAAGAACTTCACCGCTTGAACTTGCCTTCGGGCTTACAAAAACCAAATCCCCGTAATTGTTATTTGTTCTGTGATGGTCAAGATTTATTGTGAATTTTGCTTTATTAAACAAAACCTGTGCTTCAATTAAACGGTCTAAAGATGCCACATCAACAGCGATTACCAAATCATATTCTCGTGATTTATCAATCATATCAAGTGTTTTAGCTTCACCAATATTCGGCAAAAAATCGTAAACTTTTGGTAATTTTGATAAAATAAGCATTTCAGCATTTTTCTTAAATTGTTTATAAATAGCTGACTGCAAAGCACACATTGTACCCAATGTGTCTCCGTCAGGGTTTACATGCGATATAATTAATATGTTTTTTGAATTTTTTATTATATTTTCAAATTCTTTGGCTTTTTCCATCAAATCCCAACTTTGGTGTTATAATTAATACAAACCTAGTGTAACACAAATAGTGAATAGTGAATAGAAGTTGAATGGGTGAAAGGGTGAATAGGTGAACAGTTTCGTTTAAAAACTACGCCTCCACGCATCTACGCATCTTGTCTTCTTTTCCTGTACCTGCTCCCTTTTCACTTTCTAAAAAGGTTTAAATAATGGCAAAAAAAGTTTTATATACTGATTTTGAAGGTGTTGACAGCATAATTGAATGTATGATGTCAAAAGATTTAAAAAAAGCTCTGACGAGGAATAATTTATACAAATTCTGGTCAAAAATCGTCGGAAAGACTTTTTCGGAAAAATCCAGACCTTATTCAATCGCAGGCAACGGTGTTTTGGTTATTGCATGTGCAAACTCTGCAGTAGCACAAGAGCTTTTACTGCAAAAAAAACAAATTCTGATAAAATTTCAGCCTTACTTAAAATCTCTTCATTTAAGTATAAAAGATATCAAATTTGACCCTAAAAAATGGGAAGAAATGTGATTGAAAATTTGACAAAAAGATGTCTTGGCTTTTGCCTGATTGAAGAACATGAGGTAAAAGTAACTTTTTTTCCTGTAAACTTTAATAACTTTCTAATTCAGTTACCTTATCCTCCAATTGTTTTTCAATTGAACTTATTTGGGATTTTATAAGCTTAGAATTTTTTAATGAATAAAATCCAATCAGCGGTGCGGCTATTATATTTGGAATAAAAATGTTCTTAAATTCATCAACAATATCATAATATTTTAAATCAATGAATTTTCCGGCAGAATGAAAGTCCATATAGAGCATACCCAATTGATTTTGTGCTTGATTTATTTTATTAGAAAATATTAATTTTTTAATCTTTTGAACATGTTGTAAAATTTGTTTGTAATATTTTAAAACTTCTCTCTTTTTTTGTGGTAAATCTGACTTAAAATAATTCATTGTCTGACAGTAACCGATTTGCATAAGTTCTTCACGTTTTTCTTTCGGCAGATTAAAATTAACCACAATAACAGAGCCGGTATTAATTTTTATGTAATCAAATTTATCACGATAACCATAAGTGTCAATAATAAAATCCGTTGCGAGAGAAGTTACACAACTGTATATTGTATTTGCAAAGTTAACAGGATTTTGACCTTTGCCTTCGTAATCACCTTCAAGCCTAAATTCAAGAATTCTTTCATTTTCGGGACAAAGATTTTTTGATAGTCTCCACATTGGCCAACTTTTTTGCAAATCTCCATCCACAAGTAATGCTCCGTCATGTTCAATGGGTTTCATTAATCCGGGCATTGTAGAAGAAATTCTTATTGCATAAGCAACTTCAAAATCAGGCGTTTCAAATTTTGAAAATTCTTTATATTTAAAATTAGTCAAATCAGTCGTTATAATAACAAGATTTTTGTCTAAATCGGTAAACTTTACCGGTGGATTACCTTCTTTGTTAAAAGCTTCACCGTAATATTTTTTTTCTATCAATTCCCTGAGCCAATCTAAGAAAATACCGCCTTTACTGAGAGCAAAGCCTTTACCAAAACCAAAGTGAATATCTTTAAACAGCTCATAACTTACATGCATAAAAATTTCTTTTAACTCTTGAGCATTATAACCCACAGCTAAAAGTCCTGCAAAAATAGCACCTACAGACGAACCCGCTATGGTAGTCATTTTGATCTCAAGTTCTTCGAGTGCTTTTACGGTACCGACATAAGATATTCCCCGTGCGGCACCGCCACCGAAAATGCAAGTATATTCTAAAGATTTGTTGCTCTTCTCCATTCTGGGATTGTAGCATAAAATAAAAAATCAAGGAAGAACTTCGAAAATAAAATAAAACCTGCCTATTGTTAATTCGAGACTAATGCACAAGTCCATTTTCTTACAAAAATGTCCTTGAGCAAAGTCTCATGACGGCTAGTATCGAATGGCTAAACGGCACTCCTAGTGCCGATTTTGCCATTCTCACTTTTGTAAGGTCGACCACTGCACAAGTAAGAAAAAACAAATTTTCTATACTTGTGCAGTGGTCTTAATTCGTTAATTTATGTAAAATTTATACGAATAATAGCAATTTTTTTGTTAAAAAAGTTTTTATTATAATATGTGTGGTAAATTTGGAATTTTTATGTTCCGGAAGGGGCTTTATGTTCAGTCATGATTTTATGAGATATTTAATTAACTATCAAAAACCCGAGTATAATGACAATATTTACAAACAAGTGAAGAATTTCAGATTTAGTTTGAAAGACAGAATCTTAGCTTCTGTTTTACTGCTTGGGAAAAAGTGACGTAATTCTTGACGAGGAACGGGGGTAAATGTTTTGACCTTGGCTAAAGTCGTTCATGTCATTGCGAAGAGTTTTGCGAAGCAAAAAAACGAAGCAATCCAAAAGACTAAAACTCTTTTCGCCTTTCCCTTTTCCCTTTTCCCTTTTTTATCACTTATTCACTTTTAAAAAATTACAATAAATCAAATAATTTATTACTGGTTTTATGTAAGATTTTAGAAAATTCTGATAATTTTGCAATTTCAGGCACAATTTCTACATAATTTTCACAATAGCCACATAAAATAAAAGTCATACTGTATAATTCTTGTGTAATTTCAGACAATCTTTTACTTTCAATGTCATCCATATTTTTTCCTTATTTTTATAATTTCCTTTATGGTTAAAAGTTAACCTAAAAGTAAATATTTGTCAAGTATATTTAACTATTAGGTTTATTTTTAACCTAATAGTACAATTTAAGAATGAATAGACTTTCTATTGAAATTAAATTGTTAGTTGCATCGAGAGGGTTAACCTTAAAGCATGTAGCACAAGAATTAGGTAAAATACTTGGTAAAACTTATAGTTTGCCAAACTTGTCAAAAAAGCTTAATAAAGGTACAATTTCACATGAAGAAGTACGATTAATAGCTGATATTTTAGGATATGATGTAAAATTCATTGAAAAAAACGGTAAAAGTACAATTGAAGAATTACTTTAACCGGTTAAAAGGTGCATAAATGCACCCTACCTGCTGTTTGGAAAAAAGTGAAAAGTAAAATGTGAAATGTGAAAGGTGAAAGGTGAAAGGTGAAAAGTAAATAGAAGACGGAGCTTCGCCAAGGCTTCTTCCGGCAGATGCAAAGATGCGTAGATGCGTAGTTTTTTAGTTTATAAGTTGATAAGTCGATAAGTTTATAGGTTAATATTAAACTTTTCAACTTCTTCTCACTTCTCACCTCTCACTTTTTGCTATTTCCTATTTACTTTTTACTTATTCGCCTGTTGATTACTTTTTTTATCTATAGATTTATAGTATCATCTTAAATATCAAAGGTGAGGATATTTTAATGAAAAAATTACTTGTATTTTTGTTCGTGTTTGTATTAGGTTCTGCTGTTTTTGCACAGGATTATTATTTTTACAAACTTGATAACGGACAGACTGTTATTATAAAACAGGTTAAAAATAATCCGATTGTAACAATTGATACTTGGATAAAAACAGGATCAATTAATGAAAATGAACAAAACAACGGTGTTTCTCACTTTTTAGAGCACTTGTTTTTTAAAGGAACAAAAACCCATCCTCCCGGAGAAATCGACAGAATTTTGGAAGCAAAAGGAGCCCAAACAAATGCAGCTACCAGTAAGGATTTTACCCATTATTATATAGTAATCCCATCTAAATACTTTGATTTAGCAATGGATTTACACTCTGACATGCTTCTTAATCCTCTTATACCAAGAAAAGAATTGGAAAAAGAAAGAAAAGTGGTTATGGAAGAAATAGCCAAAGACGCAAACAACCCGGAAGAAAAAGTTTATGAAAACCTTATTCAAATGCTTTACACGACACATCCTTATAAACGCAAAGTTATCGGAACAAACGAAATTGTAGGCAAAATTACCCGCGAAGAAATTCTTAGTTATTATAATACTCATTACGGTCCGCAAAATATGGTTACTATTGTAGTAGGAGATGTTGAACCTCAGCATGCTTTAAATAAAATTATTGAAGGCTTTAGAACAGAGCCGAGAAAAATAATTAAAAATAACAATAAACCCGAAAAACAGCTTTGCACAAAACAAGTTAAAATCGATTATCAACCTGTTCAAGGCGGATATTTATTAATCGGTTACCGTAGTGTCAATGCCGTTGATGCTGATGTCTATGCTCTTGATGTTTTGGCAGCAATACTTGGGGAAGGACGTTCTTCGGTTTTCTATCAAACGGTTAAGGAACAAAAACAACTTGCATATTCAATTTCAGCAAATAATGCAACTTTCAGGGAAGACGGCATTTTTACAATTGATGCAAATTTTGTTCCCGGAAACCAAGATAAACTTGAAAAAGCAATTATTGAAGAAATTTCTAAAATTCAAAAAAACGGCGTTACACCGGAACAATTAAAGATTGCACAAAGTATTATTGAAAGAAATACTTATTATGACAGAGAATCTACTTCAAATATTGCCTCTGAAATGGGTTATACAATGGTTTTGACAGACAATCCGAAATACTATGATGAATATTTGAATAATATTCAAAAAGTAACCGTTTATGACATAAAAAAAGTTGCAAATACTTATTTGGATGAAAATAAAAGTGCTGTTTCAATTGTTTTGCCCGAAAGAGAAAATAAAGTTTTGTCTGATATTAAACCCGGGGCTGAACATAGTGCAAAATTAATAAAAGAAATTCCTTCCACAAAAAAATATGAACTTGATAACGGCGTAACCCTTTTAGTAAGTCCTAACGACCTCAATGATATTATTGCAATGAGTATTTACGTAAAAGGGGGAGAGTTTTCGGAAAAAATCCCCGGCACAGCTGATATTATGAGTTCGACAATGTTGAAAGGCACTAAAACATATTCTGCAGTTGAACTTGCTAAAATTCTTGAAGAAAACGGGATTAAAATATCGCCTTCGGCTTCAGCGGATGATTTTTCCATTGATGTTTTAACAACAAAATCTCAACTTTCTAAAACATTTGAAATTCTTGATGAGGTTATTAACAGAGTGAGTTTTGACGAATATGAGATTGAAAAAGTAAAAACAGCAAAACTTAAAATGATAGAAAAATCAAGAGATGTTCCTATAAACTTAGCATTGGAAGAATATAAAAATCTTATTTTTGAAAATTCTGTTTATTCTTACGGTTCAAAAATCTTTGAAAAAACCTTGCCGAAAATTCAGCGGGATGATATTTGGGAATATTACAACAAAATTTTTAATCCGAAAAACATAATAATATCAATAAACGGAAATGTTGATACTAATGACTTTATTAATCAATTTTCGGAGATTTTTGGTGATAAAAATCAAAAAGATGCAGTGTTTAATTATAATGATTATGCCTCAAAAATTTACCCCCTGATAGCCCCAAAAACCTCAACCAAAGAGATAAAAGATTTAAAAACGGCATGGTTAATTTTAGGTTGGCAGGCTGCAGGAGTTCAAAACCAAAAAGACTGTGTAACATTGCAGGTAATTGATGCTGTTTTGGGTTCAGGCATGAGCTCAAGACTTTTTAAAAACATTCGTGACAAAGAAGGGTTAGCTTATCAACTCGGCTCGGGCTATTCTCCAAAAATTTTAAAAGGAGCATTTACTCTTTATATAGGCACAAACCCTAAAACACTTAATCTTGCAAAAGAAAAAATGCTTGCGGAAGTTAACAGGCTTAAAAAAGAGTTTGTAAGTGACAAAGAGCTTCAGGAAGCAAAAGATAAAATCATAGGGAATTATATACTTTCTCAGGAAACAAACCTTGACAAAGCATCGACTCTAAACTGGTTTGAAGCTTCAGGCAGAGGTTTTGATTTTAAAGATAAATACGAAAAACTGGTAAATTCGGTAACAGCTTCCGATATAATTGAGGTTGCAAATAAATATTTTAATGAAAATTACGTAACATCTATTGTCAAAGGAATTGAAGGGAAAAAATAAACAACTAATCAGCTTGCTCTTCTTAAAAGCAGCCTCGGGTCTGCAACACCGGTTGCATAAATTGTAAAATCATTTTCAGGAGCACAATAATGCACCAAAAAATCCGGGTTGGTTATTCTTTCACTACAGCTGTAAGAGTTTACGTTCTCTCTTAAAAAACTTGCGAATATCCTTTGCTCGGTTGTAAAACTATAATCTTTCAGATTTTTCACAACATCCATATTATCATTTTAACGCGTTTTTTAAATTTTTCACTAAATATTAAGGTTTTTAGAGCTTTTTGCTTAATAAAAGTTAATAAGTGACAAAAAGGGAAAGGGGGAAAGGAAAAGGGGAAAAGAATTAGAAAGAAGACAAGATGCGTAGATGCGTAGTTTTCCAATGAAAAAAACTTCAGTTTATAAGGTAAACAAGTAAAAATTTGAAAAGCTGAAGAGTTGAAAAGTTGTTTAAATTTTACTCTACGCATCCACGCATCTACGCATCTTGTCTTCTCTACCGTTCCCTCTTTCCTGCTTACTGTTTCCCTTTTGCTTTTTGCTCAAAAATTGCTTGACTTTAAATTCCTGTTAAAATAAAATTAGTAAACAAGGCAGAATCAGAAAGATTTCGTGTTGTATTAAAAAAGAGATGCGAGGGGTCAGATACTTTAATAGAGAGACAGCGAGCTAAAACCCGAGTACAATAAAACTAATAAGCCGGTAAAATGATAGGGCTTAAGTATATAGATAAAATCAGTAAAGGCGGAATCAGAAGGATTTCGTGTTGTAGTAAAAAGGGAAATGGAGTGGATATCTCCAGCTGTGCCGCAACCGTAAAAGCCGGAAAACCTTATAAACAAAGGAAGTAGTTCCCAATTAACAACCAAACTTCGAGCTAAAGTTAGGGTTAAAAAAGATTTTCATTGTCTTTTCTTACTTAATTTTGTTCGGTAGTAAGAAAGGACTTTTTTAATGAACTTTCGGCTATCGTCGGTAAATAAAACAAAAGTCGGCACATGCCCGCATGGACTTCCGGCGGGAGCCTGTCCGATTTGCTCGGGTATGGGCGGAGGCTGCAGTACAAAAAAAACCGAACGACCTAAAGGCGAAATGTCTTGGGACGAATGTTATGCCGTTTGGCAGCAAATGTTAAGGTCAAAAGAATTAGCACAGCAAAAAAGGCTTGATACTATGCAGGCACAGCTTCAAAAACCGGTTAATTTTACGGCAAGGCTTGAAAATGTTGCTCAAAAAATCGCTAATTTAGCTGAAAAACTGACTGATCTTGTTCAAAAGACACAAACAGCTCCATCAATATTGCAAAAATCACTTATAATTGCAGCAAAAATAGCAATCCCGATGTTAAATACGATTAAAAATATCCCGATTTTAGCACAAAAAGCAATCAATTTTGTTCAAACCAAGTTAGCGGATATTTCAGACAAACTCGCTGCCGTTTTTGGCGAGTTAAAAAACTCATTAGAAAAAAAGATTTCGGACAAATTAAAAGATTTTAAGAAAAAGTTCAAATCAATATTCGGGCTTTTTGAAAGCGAAGAAAACATAAGGGTGAGAAGTGAGAGGTGAAACGTGAAAAGAAATAGTGAATGGGAAATAGTGAATAGTAAATAGAATTTTCTGCTCACTGTTCACTGCTCACCGCTCACTTAATAAAACTTCTCAACTTATCGACTTATCAACTCATGAACTGTTCACCTATTCACCCCTTCACCCATTCAACTAAAAAAGGAACCAACAAATGCCGTCAATTGAAACAATTAAAGATGCAGAATTAGCAAGACAAAAAAGAAACCTTACAGATGCTCAAAAAAAGAAAACAGATGCAACAAAAGAAGGTGTTGTTGTAAATTCTTTTTACAAAGAGCCAAAAAATGTTAATATGGATGACTTATATGATTGTCTGGTAATATCAGATTACGCAAAAATGCCTAAAAAACTGGATGAAGATAAAATAACTCCGGACAAAAGTCTTGCACCGTTAAGTCTTATCGCTGTAGGGGTTATGGGAGCAATAGCTTTAGCAAGTGCGTTAATAAAAAGAAGTGCAAGGGTAAATCTGAATTTACGTCCCGAAAAAAGGCTTGAACATTTAACCAGAAACGTTTCTATAACAGATGAATCCATTCAGGCAATTTATCAAATGGTTCAATGTCCCAACCAAAAAACCATCTTGGCGGGAACAGGCGTTCTTGCTTTAGGTGCAATGGGATTTATGGGAAAAATGTTCATTGACGGATTTAAAGAAGTTTGGGTCAAAAAGAGAGAAGCTGATATTGAAAAAAATCTTCAGGAAAATTTGGTTGAAGTTGAAACTCAATCATTTTCAGGCAAAATCCAGATTATAAGAAGTATGCTTGCCCAAAAAGCAGGCGAATTCAGTGATTATATTTGTGCTAAACCCCAAACGCCTCCTGTATTCGAACGCTTTGGGGATAAATTAAAATTCGGAAACAAAAAAAACAATAAAAAACCTGATTTTAACACTTTAAAATATTTTGCCATGGGAGCTTTAACTCTCGGAGCAATTGTTGGGCTTGGATTTTTGTCACTTAAAAACCTTGCAAAAGGTAAAATGCATATTGAAGAATATATAAAATCAACAAAAGATCTTGTTTTAGAGATTGTTAAAAAATCAAAAGAAGAAACAATGGAAACAGATAAAATTAAACTTAAAAGTCTCTTTGTAGCAATGGACAGCAGCGAAAAAGAAATAAAAGGCATGCTTGCCCAACTTCCTTGGGCAGAAGAAGAAAAAAGCAAATTTATTGAAGATGTTGTTTTTGAGACAACAAAATCAACAACAACCGCAGACAGAGCTATTGGCGGCGACGGCAAACCAAAGCCTGCTTTTAATTCTTACGTCAATGATTACAGGGCATTTTTCTATAATTATCTTCTTGACAGCTCTAATCCTCAATTTAAGATGTTATTCTTTGGCGTAACAGGCTTAACGGCTCTTTCTTACGGCGGACAGGCAGCAGGAGAAGCAATAAAAGAGGTTCAGGTCGAAAAAATGAACGCTCAAACCAAACTTGAGCTTGAAAAAAGACTTGTTGCAACCGAATTGAGAAATTTTAAAGCTAAAAAGGATGCGGCAATTAATCCGCTTTGTGAAGAGTTTTATGTTCAGCTTCAAAGGGGCAAACCGAAAGAAGAATTAAAAACAATGGCGGAAAATATTTTATTTGAGGTCAAAAACGGACCGCCGTTTGTTTACTCCTAAAAAGGAAAGAGGAAGAAAGAAAACTTAATGGTACAAGCAATTAACATAACAAATACAAATAACCAGGGGCAGAAAACTCCGCCTCAAAAGGCATATTTTTCCGCACCTGCGACAATGTTTCCCACAGGAGACAGAAATTATTGTCTTTTTAATCAGCCTAAAGTAAGTTTTTTTGTTTCACAAGGGAAAAGAGCTCTGCCTTATTTAAAACATGTTCTGGAAACATCGCAAGATGAAGGTGAAATCGTTGAAGCACTTTATATTATTGACAGAATTGCCGAAAAAAATACAAAGGGCATTCCTGCAATGTATCCTGTGCTTGCAAAATTTAATGACACTGATTCCCCGAACATTCAAGCTTTTTTGGCGGGGATTTATCGCAAAACACAGGTTCCCGATGCATTCGGACCTCTTGTTGCTATGTTGGTAAGAAATTCAGTAGCAAAGGAAAGAGAAGGTAGGTTGGGGTTTCTCCCCCAACAAACAACTGCTCAACTGTTTGACCCCAACGAAGAAATCGGCGGAGCCATCTTAGAATACATCAGAAATTATTCGAATAACCCGAAAGTGATTGATTATTCAGCTTGAAATATAAAGTTTTGTTAATTTTTTATAAAAAACAGCAATTTTAAGCATGTTTTTTTTTATATTTAATATCACAACAAAGTAAAAATTAAAGGAAAATGGAAAGGATTTAAAAATGTTATCAAGTATTTTACCAAACAGTATTAATTATCAAAATAATCAACGTTCAAATTTGAATTCACAAGCTCCTATGGGCTTAAAAGGATTTAGTGCAAAAATGAAACCGGGCTTAACAACAGATTGTGTAAGTTTTGGAAAATATTTTGAAACAAAAGGTTTTACTGATTTACTGTTTGCCATTCAAGATGGAGTTAAGAGTTCTAAAAGTTTTGGCGATTTTGCAGAACCATTATTTGATGCTTTAGTATCTAGAGAAATAACTCCTTTTCAAGATCCGCATTTAAATTATATTTGTGCTAAATTGGGTTTTCATTTCCCATCAAATGATTCTTTTAGAACAGCAACGGAAACAATACAAGAACTTGCAGAAAAAACTCCGGGTTTAGAACAAACAATGGCTAGTATTTTACTTAATAGAATATCTGACCCGGAATTGGTTAAAGATTTAGCTAAAACTATAAGCAAATACTCTAAAGATTTTCCTAACTTTGCAACAAAAGATGGTAAATCTTTACAAGATGTTGCTTTAGAATTAGCACAACAAGAAAATATCTATTTATTGGATGTAACAAGGATTTTAGATTGCATAAGTGAAAATCACGAAAAAATTCAAATGCCAAATGGCGAAAAGTTAGTTGACTTAGCTCTTAGATGGTCAAAAAATTACAAATTAAAAGATACAGAGGGAATGTATCCGCACCGACTTGGATATTTATTACAACATGTAGCCGAAAATCCTGATTTTAGAACGCCGGAAGGTCAAACTTTGGTAGAATTTATAGAAGCCCAAGCAGAAATAACGGAAAATAATGCAAACAAGATAGATAATATGGTTAGACAAATGTTAAAAGATGTTCCTACTACCTGACATAACAAGACAAAACATCTTGTCCGAAGGCGGAGGAACGAATTCTTTTCAATGCCCTTAATTCGGTTTGGCGAATGCACTCTTTTGTTACTCCGTAAAGGTTTCCGATTTCTTCAAGGGTTTTTCTTGCAAAATTACCGAGCCCGTAGCGCATTTTTACAACGTCCTGTTCACGTTCTTTAAGGGTTGAAACTACTGTTTCTATGTCATTTCGCAAGTGTTCAAATTCTACAATCGAATAAACACAAGATTTTTCGTCTTCCAAAATATCGGCGACATTTATTTCTTTATCATGTTCGTTATCAAAACCGTTTTCTATCGAAATTGTTTTTGTATAAGCAGAAAGGTAAGAATCTATTTTATCCGGTGATATATCCATTTTTTTGGCAACATCGCTTGTTTTTATCCGGCAATTGTATTGCTTTTCCATCTCTGATTTAATTTTGGAAAACTTGGATAATGTCTCCTGAATATATACAGGAATTTTCATACAGTGAGACTGCTCGGAAATTGCCTTAAACATTGACTGTTTTATCCACCAGCTTGCATAAGTTGAAAATTTATAGCCCAGTTTCCAATTAAATTTTTCAACGGCAATCATCAAGCCTAAATTGCCTTCCTGTATTAAATCAATCATAGGTATTTTTGACATGTGGATAGCTTTTCTGGCAATTGTTATGACCAGTTTTAAGTTAGCGCTTACCAATTGTTTTTTTGCTTCAATATCTCCTTCTTTAGCACGTTTTGCAACTGCTTTTTCTTGCGGAGCCGTTAAAGTCGGACAATTTGAAATGTCTCTTAAATAATGTTTAAGCAAAGTATCGTCATCACCTTGTAAAACATTATTTTTTGCAGGATTTGTAAGACCTGAAGTCTTTTTCATTTTAATTCTTTCATTTTTCATTGCAAAACTCCTATTTTCACGTTCACACATAATAATTTCGAAACTAATGCACATCTAAAAAATGAGCTTTTTAGAGATGTGCAATGGGCTCATTTCATAACAAGTAACGCCTTTTACCGGTTGTTTTTACGGCAAAAAATCCGCAAAGACAGATAAGGACGTCATTTCCACAATCAACATACTCAAAAAACTAAATGGGATATATATTTAATATATCATATGTATAACAAAAATACAAGTGTAATATTAAGAAATGTTAAAACAAGTTTGATTTCCCTTATTTTTTCTTAACATTTCTTAATGTTATTTTTTAAAATCGCAAAATGATTAAATATTTAAATAATTAACTTACTTTATACATCGTACATAACCATCACTTGCATTTTTGTAATCTATATCAAAATTACCAGAAGGAAAAAAATATATTTTATTTGCACGAAGCCAATTATGTTCTGTTGAGGACCAATAAGAACTTATAGTCATTCCACCAAGTAAAGATGTTATGCTTGAATTCTTTTTTGATATATTATATATTGCCGTTAATTCTGCTTTTGACGGAAGATGCCAACCTAAATCAGCACAGGCTTTCTTTGCACCTGCCCAACGGTTTTGAGTACATCGAGCATCACTACTACTGGTACAATTACTATCCCAAGTACTGTCTACACTTGTATTTATCGGACTATAGCTTACATTACTTCTGGAAACACACATACTTCCAACCTGAATACAATCATCACCACTGAGTATTGCATTAAGTTCACCAATATCCTTACCGACTGTATTCGGTTTTTGGTTACCGTTTATGTCGTAAACTATCGCAACACAAGCCGTTGTGTTTCCCGGGATAAAGCTTTTGTTTGTATTTCCGCCTTCTCCGTAAATTGAACCTTCGTTATTTACCCAGTCTATATAAGAACAAGCTCTGTTAAAAGATAAAATCATATTAGTACCATCTGCTAAACTAAGCCCTGCATTTTGATCAGTCCAACTTGTATGTCCCAAACTTGCACCTGTTGTTAAACTGCTTGTAGTTACATCAGTTCCACCCGAACTTTTAAATGATGATACAAAACAATCATCTAAATTTGATGAAGTACATCTTTTTGCAATTTTTATGTATTTTTGGAAATTATTTGTAAATGTTTCTGTTGCGTTTGAAATATATGGAGGGTAACTTGGCAAGTCGCCGTTAACGTTCATTTGGCGTGTAGCTTGGTCTATTTTAACTTCAAAATTGTCTTTAGCTTTTGCCCACGACATTTCGTTAACGTTTGTCATAACCTGCGGAAGCACAATTGCCGCAACAACGCCTACAATCGCAAGTGCAATAAGCGTTTCTGCCAGCGTGAACGCCGCAATCCCTCCCTCCTTGAGGGGGAGGAAATTTTTCGACACGAGGAACGAGTGCCTGAAAAATGGTGGGGGGCTTTTTGAAGGTGAAAAATGGGAGACGAGGTCTGTTTTCAACTTGAGCAAAAAATAAACAAATGGGTCGTCATGCTTGACTTGAGACGTTAGTAAGGAAGGAGCTAAACAAAATCGTATGCGTGAAACTTGTTTCAGCATCTTGCCGGGGTAGTATGTCGGATAGATCCCGAAGCAAGTTCGGGATGACGCGGTTATTGGTTGGTTTAAACTTGATATAAAACGGGAAAACAGTTGTTTTAATCTGTTTTTAAAAGAACATGTGTGTGTGTGTGTGTGCAAACAGTGCGTTTTCGGATTTCTTCATACTTCTTAACTCCCATATTCTTTCTTTTCCTTAAGTCTGTAAACTATCTTAAAAGTACTATTTTTTATCCGATTTGTCAAGTTTTTAAAGCCGGGAAATCGAAGAAAAATTAAACTATTCACCCATTCACCTTATAACCCGTTCAACTTCTTTTCACATTTCACATTTTACATTTTGATACTTTAGTTAAACAAATTCAATTGCGGAACATTGATTTGCAAATCTTTTTCATTATTTGCGGTTTTTTTTCTTGTAGCTAAATTACTTGAAAAATCCTTCTGCATCTTGTTCATCAAGTCTTGTGAACGGCTTATAACACTATTTGGCAAGCCTGCCATTTTAGCAACCTGTATCCCGTAACTTTTGCTCGCTCCGCCTTGGACAATCTTTCGCAAAAACTCAATTTCGCCGTTTTCTTCAGAAATAGTTATACGGTAATTCTTAATTTGAGGATAAGTATTAGTCATAACGTTAAGTTCATGATAATGCGTTGCAAAGATACATCTGGCTTTGATTTTTGTTGCAATAAACTCCGTAACCGCCCAAGCAATTGCAACTCCGTCATAAGTGCTTGTGCCTCGTCCGATTTCATCAAGTAAAATCAAACTTTTTTCGCTCGCTGAGTTTAAAATGTGTGCCGTTTCAATCATTTCCACCATAAAGGTTGATTGACCCAGAGTTAAATCGTCACTTGCCCCGACACGGGTGAAAATTTTATCTACAATCCCGATTTTAGCATAATCTGCCGGAACAAAAGACCCCATTTGTGCCAAAATCGCAATCAAAGCATTTTGACGCATAAATGTTGATTTACCTGCCATATTCGGACCGGTTAAAATCATAAATTCTGTTTTATCCCCTTCCCCGTAAGCAAGTTCCAAGTCATTTGCAACATATGCACCAAGCGGTAAAATCTTTTCCAAAACTGCATGACGTCCGTTTTTAACGAGGAAATCATTACTTTTGTCAACAATCGGTTTTGTATAATTATTTTCAATCGCTGTTGCTGCAAGAGAGGTTAAAACATCAATATTTGCAATGCATTCAGCAACTTCCCTAATCTTTGTTATGTATTCTTTTGAATAATTTTTTAAATCGTTAAATAATTTATTTTCCAGTTCCCTTGCTTTAAATTGTGCCGAAAGCACATCATCTTCGTGCTTTTTAAGCTCATCTGTGATAAATCTTTCAGCACCGGTCAACGTTTGTTTTCTTACATAATTGTTTGGAACAAGGTTTAAATTTGAATTGCTGATTTCGATAAAATACCCGAAAACCTTATTATAACCGACTTTTAAGAATTTCATGCCGGTACGTTCTTTTTCTGATTCTTCAAATTCCTTCAGCCATTTTTCACCACCTGTTAAAAGGTCGTTGAAATAATCCAGCTCAGCACTGACTTCCGGCTTTATTACTCCGCCGTCTTTTGCAATTATAGGGGCATCTTCTTTTATTGTTCTGTCTAAAATGCCTGCAAATTCGCTTAATTCAAGTTCATATTCAGAAAGTTTTTCGAAAGTTTTTGCATCCAGTTCGTTTGTTACTTTAACAAGTTCAGGCAGCAGCAACAAAGTGTCTTTAAGGCTTAAAAAGTCTCTCGGATTTGCCGAACCATTGCTTAATCTTGTAGAAAGTCTTTGAATATCATAAATTTTACCCAAAAGCAAAGAAAGTTCATTTCTAACCGCTGATTTTGAGATAAGTTCTTCAATGATATCCTGTCGAAGCTGAATTTCTTCGATATTTTTTAAGGGTTGGCAAATCCATGATTTAAGTAAACGTGCTCCCATATTGGTTTTTGTTTTATCAATTGCCCATAAAAGCGACCCATATTTGTTTTTTTCACGAAGAGTTTCGGTTAATTCAAGGTTTTTCCGTGTGCTTGCATCAATCATAACGTATTGTGACATTTCGTAAGGTTCAATCCTGTCAAATTTCGGGAAATTATCCTTCATTGTCTCCCAAATATAAGAAACCAAAGCTCCCGCAGCTTGAAATCCGATTTTATAGTTTTCGTATCCGAATGCTTCAAGCGAATTTGTTTTAAAAACAGTTTTCAGGTTATTTACGGCAAAATTTGTTTCAAAAATGTTTTGCGGAACTTTTGAGCAGTTATAAATATTTAAAATTTCATCGGGCAAATCAACTTTTTCTTCAGGAACAATTTGAAACGGCATTATTTTTTGCTGCATGGCAGGGGCGATAATCTCAGAAGGCTGAAGCCTTGCAAGTTCCGACAAAATCATAATCAAATTTATTTGTGTTGTTTTAAACTCACCTGTTGAAATATCTGTATAAGCAAAACCGTATAAATCCTCATCTTTGTGGGATTTAAAAACAGCACAAATGTAATTATTGCTGTTTTGTTTGAGTAAATTACTTTCGGTGAGCGTTCCTGCGGTTACAAGTCTTACAACACCTCTTTTTACAAGCCCCTTTGTCTCTTTAGGGTCTTCAAGCTGTTCACAAATGGCAACTTTATAATTTTTTTCAATAAGTTTTTCCAAATAACCGTCAACCGCCTTAGCCGGAATCCCCGCAAGCGGAATTCTTCCGAGTTTTTCCCCCGCATCACGTCCGGTAAGGGTTATTTCAAGCTCTCTTGACATAATCACGGCATCTTCAAAAAAAGTCTCATAAAAATCCCCAAGACGATACAGTAAAATTACATCCTGATGCTGCTTTTTAATCTCAAGATACTGCTGCATCACAGGAGTTGTGTCTTCAATATTTACATCTAAACTGTTTACATGATTGATTTCTGTCTTTGTCATTGCTACACTTATCCCTAGAGAATTTCAAATAAAAATCTTCCTTCTATTCCGTCACCCTGAACTTGTTTCAGGGCCTATCCAACTTACTATGTTGGTAAGATGCTGAAACAAGTTCAGCATGACAAAATAAGTAATATCTTTTATGATAGAATTTAATTGAAATTTGTTTATAATATGAAAGTTATATTAGCATGAACTTAGGAGAAATTCATGGGTTGTTTAAAAAATATATTTAAAGCAATTATTTTGGTTTTTGCCGTTATCGGATTTATGTCGTTAGGCGGAAAAGATTTTTTTATAAAAAAATGGAATGAAATTGTGCATCCGCCGCAAGATATTATGCTGGAACGTGCAAAAAAAGTCGGGGATTTTTCTAAAGTAGGCGAAGAATATGAAATAGATAAAGCCGCCAGTGCATTGGGGTATAACGGGGTTTTGGCAGAACATAAAGCAAGCGGACAAAAAATGATAGTTGTTGATTCCGGTAAAAAAATTCTTTTGCTTCCGCAGGATTTTAAAGATAAAACAGTTGATAAAAAATTGCAGGATTTAACAGAAAAATTTAAGTATCAGTTTGTTAATCTACAAGATTTAAAAATAACAAAAAAAGGTTTTATAAATACATTCAATAAAAAAGCACCTTATGTGAGATTTGAAGCAAAGGCTAACAAATTACCCGTTGGTGAAATAAAAGGAATTGTTTCTGCAGTCGAAACCTCTTCCGGTGAAGTTAAAGTGCTTGTTTCGGTGAATGAAAAAGAGAAATATTCTCAACTCATTGCAGAAGACTTTTTTAAAAAAGTCAAAGAATAGGTCAGGCTTTCTAACCCGACAGCATAAAGGTGCATAAATGCACCCTACCATCTAACGATAAAAGTAAACAGAACTATTCATCCTTTCAACTTTTTTATCACTTAATCTGAAAAACACATTTTGAACAGCGTGCTTTGGGATGCAACATTAAATTATCCTCTAAATCATACATTTTTTCAATCCTGATAATTAACGGCGAATGACATTTCGGGCAGATTAAATCTTGTTCTCCCGCAAGAATTTTTTGTTTTAAATCTTCAATAATTTCTTCTTCAACAAACTTGTTTTCAAAATCTTTTTCAAGTTCTTTTATCTCATTGGGCGAGCATTTTAAACCTTTTGCAAGGTTTTGGCGGATTGTTGTCGACAAAAACAATTCTTGTCCTGCTTCGATTTTTTCAATCAAAGCAAGTTCTATGTGGCATTTTTTAGCTAAACCACTTGCCAAAAGCCCTAAATCTTCCCGTTTTTGCTGTATAAATTGTGCTAATGATTTTTTTTGCATAAAATTACCTATTGAAATCTTTCAGGAATATGTTATAATAAAAAAAGGGAAGACCCTAGAGGTGGTAAGACCTCTAGAGCCTCGTCGCCCTAGACAATTAATAAGATGATTTTAAGAAAAAGCTCTATCGAAAGTAGAGTTTTTCTTATTAGTTCTCTTTTCATTGTTGACCTCCTTTCCAGCCTTATTTCGTCGTAAATAAGGTTGTTGCCGGTGGAGGTTCGGGCTTTCCCTTTTATTTTAATTATTATTTTAACATAAAAATTTGATTAATACACCATTTTTTGCTAATATATAAAGCATGAAGAAGATTTTTTTAACGTTATTTTTGGTTTTAATTCTGCAGACTAATTGTTTTGCCCAAAACGGGATAAGTTTTTTGTATATAAACGGCTCGAACAACAATAATGCCAAAATGACAAAATGGTACGAAAATGGTGTTAAAAAACTTCATCCTTGTATGAAAAAAGCATTTGAAACAAATTCGTATGCTCAAAAATTTCTTTTAAAGAATGGTCAATATTCTATAGAAAAAGAGCCAATAATTTTCTTTTGGGGTGATAAAAGCCACAGAGATTTAGCTTTTGTGGAAAGAGATTTGCAAATGTCAAAAGTTTTCAGTCCTTGGGTTGCATATCAAGTTCGTGCCGCACTAACTCATTATCTGCATGATGCAATTTTGGTTCAAAAATTTCACAACATGCTGCCTATCTTAGATGACTTGCACAAAACAGTAAAAATAGAGGCACAAAAAGGTAATAAGGTTGTTTTATACGGGTATTCAGCGGGAAGCTTTGTTACTTACGAATATCTTTTAACAAGAGAACCCTACATAAACGTTGCTGATTTTTTCAGAGATGTTAATGTCCCTGAAAGTTATATGGATTTTGTACAGAAACACCCGATGAAAAACACGTGTATGACGGCTTTAGGTCAAGAATTAGCGGTGTTTTCCGCAGCAGGTCATATTGTACCAAATGATGACGAACAGACATTTAGAAAAAATTATATGAATTTAAACAATTTAACTAATGAAATTTGCATTCCCGATAATACCGTCAAAGGTGTTATTAACTTTGCAAGTCCCTTGGTACTGTTTTATTCTGACCTTTCAGATCCGTCTTTTCAGGTTACTTACTATAACAGACTTTTGTTTAAGTATATTATAGAAAATGATTTATTCTGGCTCACGGTTAATTATCGCGAAGACCCGCTGGGTTTTCCTTGCGGGAGAAATTTAACAATAGAAGAAATGGAAGACATTGCTAATCTTAATATTGAACCTCATGCCGGATTTATGTATGACCAATCAGATACTTGGGGACCACACCCTGTTATTACGGCACATACTTCTTATTGGGCAACAAGAAAAATTTTTTCCAAAGCAGTTGTAAGGGCTTATGTTAAAGGCTATCAACATGAATATGATGATAACTTAAAGTTGAGAAAAACAGGTAAATATCGTAAAAAATTAAACATTAAACCTTAAAAAGTATTCCCTTATTTGCTTTTTTATGATAAAATTAATTTGTAAATGATGCAGAGTAGGTTGGATTTGTTCGGCAATATAAATAAAAAGGGGAGTTTAATGAAAGAAGAATACACCGTAAGCTTTAGGCGTTGGTATGATAAAGATCCCGTGCTTTCTTCAGCAATGAGGACATTGGAAGAATCTGATGATGAGTCTCAAATTAAAATCGCTCTCAATTTAATAAAAATCATCATAGAACACAATATTGAAAGTTCGGAATTTGAAGCTATTGAGGATATTATTTCAGCCGTCGAAGCCGGTGTTGAAGAAAACAGCAAAAACAACCGCTGGTATGACATTGATGCAACTTTAAGAACTGCAATGAGTATGCTGCAAAATTGCCCCGAAGAAACCCAAAAAATTATCGCTAAAGAAATGGCGAAAATGGTTGTCAGCAAAATAAAAGAAGAAGATGTGATTGATTAAAAGTTTAACGGGTGAAAGGGTGAATGGGTGAATAGTTTATAAGTTGATAAGTCGATAAGTTTATAAGTTAGAAATTTTGCAAAGCAAAATTTCTCTTTTCCCCTTTCCCCTTTTGCCGTACGAAGCCTTGGCGAAGTTCGGTTTCTTTTTACCTTTTTATCACTTCTAAAAAACTTTTTAGTTTTTCAACCTTTTCTAAGCTGTCGCTTTCAAAATAAATTCTTAAAAGCGGTTCTGTGCCACTTGGACGAATTAATATCCAGCTTAAATTGTCATCAAGATATAATTTTACTCCGTCTTTTAAATCGGTTTTAATTACTTTAAGACTACCAATTTCTTGCGTTTTTTTAGCTTTTTCGATAGAAGTTCTCACAAGTTCCTGATTTTCTAATTTTAAATCAATTCTTTCGTTAAAAAATTTCGTCCCGACAAATTCATAAATCTCTTCTTGAAGTTCAAAGAGCGTTTTATTTTTCACCGCCATAACTTCAAGGATTAATAAATTTGCCAAAATGCCGTCTTTTTCGGGAATATGACCTTGAATACTTAATCCGCCGGATTCTTCTCCTCCGATTATTGCATTATATTTCCTCATGGCTTCTCCAACATTTTTAAATCCGACTGCCGTTTCAATTACTTCTATGCCGAGTTTTTGAGCAATTTTATCAAGAAGAAAACTCCCGCTGACTGTTTTAACAAGCGCTCCTTCAAGTTTTTTGGTGTTCTTTAAATACAAAAGCAAAATAGCAATAACTTCATTTGGTGAAAGAAATTCGCCTTTTTCATTTACAATCCCGAACCTATCACCGTCACCATCGTTAGATAAACCGATTGTATTTTGTGAAGATTTTATCATTTTAATTAATTCTTTTAAATATTTAGGTTTAGGCTCAGGCATGCCGCCTCCGAAACTCGGGTCATGCTCCATGTGAAGAGATTGATAAGGAATTGAAAATTCGTCTAAAATTTTATCAAAATAACCTATTGTAGCTGAATAAAGCCCGTCAAAAATTATGTTTGCCTGAAGAGTTTTAATCTTTTCAAAATGGATTATCTCCTGTAAATGTTTGATATAAGGTTCTTTAAAACTGAATTTTTCTATTTTACCATGGTTTTGAGGAATCTTTTTACCTAAATTCGCCACAATTGCATCAGTAATTTTTGTAGTTGCAGGACCGGCGTAATCGGGTATAAATTTCATCCCCAGATACTTGGGCGGATTATGAGAAGCCGTAAACATAATTGCACAAGCATTATACAGCTTTGCTCCATAAGCTAAAACAGGTGTAGGAATAATTTCCTTGCTGATTATAACTTCAAAACCTTGATTAGAAAGTAAATCTGCACATTGTTGAGCAAATTCTTTTGCCATATTTCTGGGATCATAACCGATTAAGATTTTTTTCTTAAGCCCGAATGAATCGAAAACATATTTTCCGATTGCATTTGTAACGATTTCTACGTTTTGCGGATTAAAGCCCTCGCCTACAATTGCCCGCCATCCGTCTGTTCCAAACTTAATATTTGCCATTTTATCAACCTTTTTATACAATATTCATATAATCTACAGAGGTTGGGCTTTCTAGCCCAACAACAATAATATCAAGAATAAGGAGTTTTTACAAATGTCATTCCTAAATTCTGTTCAACAGATTGCTTATTTAGGACCCGGTGGTTCTTATACCGAGATGGCAAAAGATATTTTTTGTGAAAAATATAAACTTAATGCTTGCCAAGAACCTATGAAAACAATTAAAAGAGTTTTGGAATTTATTGATGAAACTCCAAACGCAATCGGTATATTACCGATTGAAAATTCTATCGAAGGTGCTGTAAGAGAAACAATAGACAATCTTATAAGAACAAAAAATCCTAACATAAGAATTTTATCTGAATTTGTTATGCCGATTAGACATTGTCTTTTGTCAAGAACAACGGAACTTTACAGTATAACAGGTGTAATTTCGCATCCTCAGGCACTTGCTCAGTGTCAAAATTTTATTCATAATGAATTACCGTGCAATCTTGATATTATTGAAGTTGCAAGTACCGCAGAAGCCGCAAAAAGTTTAGAAAATTATAATTTAACCTATGCTGCAATCGGAAGCGAAAAAACAGGACAAATTTATAATTTAAATATTTTAAAGTGTAATATTAATGACGATATCGATAATAAAACGAGATTTGCCATAATCGGCGATTTTAATACGCCAAAAACAAACAATGATAATACAACTTTGGCTTTTTCAACTGAAAATAAACCGGGAGCGTTGTTAGAAATTTTACAAATTTTCCACGATTATGGGATAAATCTATCTTATATAGATTCTCGCCCATCCAAGGTAAAATTCGGGGAATACACCTTCTTTGTAGATTTTGACGGACATATTACAGACGAAAAAATTCTTAAATTAATTAAAGAAATAAAAAGTAGAACAAAGTACTATCGGCTGGTAGGGTCTTATGAACGGTGGTAAAGAAAAGCAAAAAGAAGTTTATAGGTTTATAGGGTGATAGGATTATAGGTTATTTTTAAACCCATAACCTTATAACCCTATAAACCAAAATCATCCTTTAGTTGCTTTTAATCTTGCCAGTGCTC
>JAQVKX010000125.1 GCA_028694425.1 Candidatus Gastranaerophilales bacterium | reverse complement strand
ATATACCGGTTGCCCCTCCATTTTGACTTGACATTTAGTCAACTCAAAACGGAGTCCTTCCCGCACCCTGTTTTCTGATTTTCGCGATTTCCCGCTCAAATCGAAAACAGAGCTCTCCCCCAAAGGGCGAGGGGATAAATGCTTGCTAATACTCACATTACACCTCTTTTTGAATAGTAGATTGTAAAATTTTAATGCTCTTACCCTGCATGACGACCTACTTGTTTGTTGACTTCTCACCCCTCACCACTACTAAGATTCATTAACATTTGTAAAAATATTCCCAAAAAGACTTGAAAAATTTTATTTTTGCCTTATAATGATAAAAATTTAACACATTACTAAACCAATAGCAGTAGAAAACGAAAAATATTTAAACCAACAGAAGGAGGTAATTTGAGACAATGAGTGGATAATATTATATAAAGAACTCGGAGGCAACGTATGTTAAGTAAAAAAGTTTATGGTAACATTAAAAATGCCGGAATCACCATCGAAATCACTCTTTCTCTCGCATTAACCGTAGTCGTTCTGTTTTTATTGTTGGGTCTTTTTAGCGATAATATTCAAACAATGGCAGCCGGCACGGGCATGCAAAACCTTTTCAACCGTGACAATGAGTTTGCCCAAACTTCGATGACCAAATTAGCCTTTGACCCGACGGGAACACAGGTGAACGTACAAATCGTCGCCGACCATGGGCTGGAAGAAATCCACCTGGCTGCTCAGGCAGTAATAGAAAGACTTGCCGCTCTTGACAACCTTACCCCTGCACAAATAATGGAACTCGCACAATCACTGACAGTGTATTGTGAATCGGGAAACATTGCTCCTGATTATGAACTTGTAACTTATAAGCCTTTAGCTCACAAATATGGAATTGAAATTTTATTTAACAGGCATTTAACCATAATTAATTCAAACAGCACTACACCTACTGTGGTTAATTGGAATGATCCAAGCAACATTATAACGGATGCAAGAACAGAATCAAATGAAAATATACGAATACGAAATGTAATTTATATTCAAAATGTATTCAAAAGATTTAATGCACAAGATACAATAATATCTTCTGATTAATTAGAAATTTCTACAACACCGCTTGTTCCATCAAGTGCTGATGTTTGAGTAAGAGTATTAGAACTCCTAGGCGTATAAGTAAATCTCAATTTACCGTTTTCATCTTTTGCCTGGATTTCACCGTTTGAAACAATATAATCGGTTATAACATCTGTACCTGCTATATGAGCTGTTTCTCTAAAACCGGATTTTGTCCGTATAACATCCGAAGTATACTCATATTCGTCTTTATCTACAATATATCTTATTGAATTATTAGCTGTATTTTCACTAAGCTTGGAATATTTTAATGTTTCTCCTGTTCTTCCGTCAAAAATTGTAAATTTGTCAACATTGGTTACACTTGTCAAGCCCATGCTTTCAAGAGCCTCTGTTAATGTTGTCCATACGGTACCGTCATCATTCGGGTTAGTTATTTCTACTCCGCCGCCGCCTGCACAGCCGGGAGTTGTTGCTACAACACCGCCAGTCGTAGCCAAAGCCGCTCCAAGCATTAATGCCCTCAGTGTTCGAGCAGACATTGACACTCTTCCTGTGCTTGGATTTACCTGAACATCACTATTGCCAGAGCGTTGACCTTTATTATTCTTTTCTCCAAACGCTACAGGGCGTTTTGGGGTATACGGACTAAGTGAATTTACTATCATTTTGATACTCCTTTATATTTATCTAATACCATTATTTGTTTTATATTTTTCGGGTTTTTGAGGGTCTCGGCTGTTTTTACGCTCACCGTTTTACCCCTTCGTCATCCTGAATTTATTTCAGGACCTAACCGGCATACTACACTGATAAGATGCTGAAACAAGTTCAGCATGACATTAAAACGTGAAGAATCCGAAATTTACTTTAGTCTAGTTTTATATGGCTGTTACAATTATAATACTTGTAAATATTTTTTTTTGCTAGTTTTGGGAAAAGTTTTACAATTGTTTACAATGGAATGGGGAAAGGTAAATAGTGAACGGTAAACAGAAAACAGAAAACGACAAACAAATAGTACGTCATCCTGAACTTGTTGACAAAGGGAACCGCTGAGGTTTCCGAAGCGTGTGACCCTGTCTGCTTAGTTCAGGATGACGACCTATCTGCTTGCTTTTCCCCTCCCAATGTAAATAAATGTAAAACATTTTCCCGAAGCTAGCAAAAAAAATTATTCAGGGTGTTTAAAATATTTGAGTGGTGGGTCTTACCCACGCGGAAAAAAAAGAATTAAAAACAGCCGAAGTCATGGGACATGGAAGAACCGCGACAGAGGTTCATTGCCGTATAATAAGGAAAAGGAATGAAAGTAAAGCCGGAAACATTCCCCATAAACCAAAAGACACGTACGAAAAACGTGTATTATAATAATTCTTTAAAACCTTTTATTTACAATAACCACCAAAGACCTTTAAGCTCAAATGATGTGAGTTTTGAAGGTCTTTCTGCATTCCCGAAAAAAGCGGTTGCGGAATTTAAATTTACAGAAATAAATGAAGCCCTTACATATTATGGAAAGACATTTGGCACAACTGCATTTGAAATGGCAGAGGGGGTTTTTGAAAGACTTCAAAAGGGGGGGAAAGGAGTTGAACTTTCAGTCGACAGCATGACATTTGTCGACAAACCGCTATGGAAAAACTTGCTTGACAATGCAGTCGCACCTTTTTATCAAATCCCGGTTGATATTGGCTGTTTTTTTATTAATAAACTTGGTAAAAGCAGGTTTAAAGATTCTCAAGCAGTCCGAACAATGACAGGTTGGGGATTTTTCAAAAACAGAACGGGAGCTCTTGAGCATGCCGCCGACGTAAACGCCCTCAGAGGTTTGGTCGAATGTTTTAAAGAAAATAAAAATGGATTTTTTGTTCAAGGTCATGACCATCTTGACCCCAAAAAATCTAATTATAGCACCGAGGCAGAACGTTCCTTAACTCGATTGGTAACGGGTATTACTTCTGCATTCTTCCTTGCTAACGATGCTTATAACTTATCAAGAGTTGTTAATGATGACCCTGATATGGCTAAGAAAGATAAAAAGAAAAGGTTTAATCAAGAGCTTGGCAGGGTAGGTTTAACTGCTTACCTGACATTATTTACTTTAGGTTCTCTATCAAAAATTATAAACAAAAATCCATGGGCTGCAACGGCTTCTGTTGTTGGTAGTGTTGCAATTGCAGAATTGGTTGGAAGACTTATTGTAGGAACTCCGATTTTGCCTGTATCTCCTGAAAAAGCTAAGAAAATTGCAGCAAAAAGGCACCCCAAAACAGAAGGTTCAGGCAATATAAAGGTAAAAGTTGAAGATAAGACACCAAGTGCAAATGTTGTTCAATTAAAAACTCCGTTGCCGAAATCTTTTTCTGCATTCCGTGAAAATCCGTCAGATAATCAGCCTCAAAATAATAATACTCAAAGTAAACATAACGGTTTAAAAGATTTAACTTGGAAGGATGGTTTAAAATTATTTGTCGGCTTGGCTGCAACGGGATTATTAATGAAGTATTCTAAAAATATCAAAGCATTAACGCAGGAAGAATTAATGTATTCTAAATCTGATATTGATAGGATATTAGATAAACTTAGAGATAATGGTTTTAAAGAGTTAGCTGATAATTACGATGCATTAATAAAAAAAGAATTTAAATTAAAAAAAGGTAAATATGATTTAGGTATTGTTGACAGAAAGTTTTGGGGTTCTCTTTATAATTTATTAAGTTTCCCTTTTAATTATATACGAGAAAGTCTTTTATTGGGTTCTGCCAACATAATAGATGCTCCCTTTGTTATTATAAATAAATTAATACACAGAAAAATGGTTGAGTTTATAAAAACCGAAATTAATACTTTAGATTTTAAAGACAATATTTTAACTCATACAGAAGAGATAATAGAAAAAGTTAAAGAAAAATTTCCTAAAAAAATAAATAAAAAAAAGTTAGATGAATTTATAGAAAATATTGTACAAGATGAGATGAAAAACCGAGACAAAAAACAATCTGGAGCATTAAAAAATGCTTTAAAATTTCTTCAAGAGGCAAAAGGTGCTGATGACATTAAAAATGTAATAGCAAACAAAATATTCTACGCTATGAATGACGGAGCAAAATCAGGTTATTCTAATGCTGATTTGGGTATAAATTGTAAAGTATGGAGCAGTCTTATCACAAGTTTATTCCTGATTGCAGACCATTACAATCTG
Organism: Candidatus Gastranaerophilales bacterium; assembly: GCA_028694425.1. GTDB lineage: Bacteria > Cyanobacteriota > Vampirovibrionia > Gastranaerophilales > Gastranaerophilaceae > JAQVKX01. The sequence continues at coordinate 2,098 of JAQVKX010000125.1, read as the reverse complement.
GTAATGATTAATTCAGAAGGTCAGGATAAAGAAAAAGCTGCCGAAAAAGCAAAAGAAAGAGCTATTCAAAGAATTGTCAGTATATTATATCAAAGACTTGTGATGCAGATTTCTAACAGCTTCTTGAAACCTATTTACGATGCATCTTTACTAGGATCACAAATAATCAATACTTCTACGCAGACGGCAATGGAAGTGTTGACAAGAAAATCTATCGGTATGCCTGTCGGTGAAAGTACTAAAACAGAAATACAAAAAACAGAACAAGAAAATAACCAAGCCAAAGGATTAAAAGGTAAATACTTTAGAGCAATGGCTTATGTAACAGGTAAAAAGAAACTTTCTGACAGACAAAAATAAGCTTTATATGTTTAAACTAGCTTATAAGCGGTCATACGCGTCATCATTAATTTTTCTCCACTCATCTAAATCGCGCTCTTCCTTCAGCATGTCTTGGTATAAAGCGTCAGCAGGGTCGCGTAATCTTTTTAGTCTTAATTCAGATGCCAAAGGTTCTGGGTCTATTAAATTTATAGCTTCCCCGAACTTTCTTAAGCCTGCTCCTACCCTCTGCCAAAACCCCATTTCTGGTAATTTACCTCCAAAAGTCACTTTATCTTTTTTTGTAGAGAAATCGGGTATGACGTCGGGGCGTTGAGAATTAGCCCTGCCCAATGCAGGTGATGAAGTTGACGCAGATGCCAATTTTACACTGTTTACAATCATGTCAAATCCCTCCAATATTACTAATTCCTTAACTCAAGAACATGATTATAAATCCAGAAACATTTTTTGTCAAGAGTTTTCTTCCAAAAATAGCCGCATTGGGTAGAAAAGTGAAAAGTGAGAAGCAAAACAGATGCAAAGAGGCAAAGAAAAATTCAGCTCACTGTTCACTGCTCACTGCTCACTTTTAAAACTGTTCACCTTATAACCTTATAAACTTTTTCCTTGCCTTCTCCCAGCAGAACGTATTTAAACCCGTTTTCTTCCCAAGCCGTTTTATTCAAAACATTTCTTGTATCTATAATTATTTTGCTGTTTACTAACCTTGCAACGTCAGCGGGGTCGATAGAACCAAATTCCTTATGATTAACCGCCAAAAGAATACAATCGCTGTCTTGAAGTGCTTCTTCCAGACTCACAAGTTTATTGTTAAAACCCTTAACGTGCGGGTCACAAATTGATACTCTTAATCGCGGGTTGCTCTCAAGCATGTTTACAATCTCTACCGCAGGAGATTCCCTGATATCATCTATATCTGGTTTATATGTAATTCCCAATACCGTGATTTTCGGGCTTGGAATATTTCTTACCTGTTCCAGTACCAAATTATAAGTAAATTCCGGCATGGAATTGTTTATTTCCCTTGCTTCCCTTATCAGAACCGCTAAGTCGGGGTTTTTTTCTACAATAAACCACGGGTCAACCGAAATGCAATGTCCGCCTACACCGGGTCCCGGGCAGTGAAGATTTACACGAGGGTGCATGTTTGCAAGATTAATAACTTCCCAAGCATCTATCCCCATTTTATAAGATATTTTTGCCAGTTCGTTTGCAAGTGCAATATTCACATCCCTGTAAGTGTTTTCCATAACCTTTACCATTTCTGCCGTAGTTGAATCTGTCAAAAATATTTCGCCTTTTACAAAAGATTTATAAACTTCCTTTGCCATTTGAGCGGATTTTTCGTTTATTCCGCCTATAATCCTTTTATTCTCAACCAGTTCCCGTATAATCTGCCCCGGCAAAACTTTTTCCGGACAATATGCCACAAATAACTCTTCCCCTATTTTAAGATTGGTCTTTTTCAAAATAGGTACCACAAGATCTTTTGTCGTTCCCGGAGGAGAGGTGGATTCCAAAATTATCAAATCACCGGCTTTTAATAAGTTTAAAGTAGAATTAACCGCAGCTTCAACATAATCCATGCAAGCTTTTTTGTCTTCTCCGACAGGCGTAGGAACAGCTATTATATAAACATCAGCCTCTTGCACCGTTGCATAAGCCTTTAATTTACCCGAATTAACCACTTTTTTGACAAGAGCTTCAAGTTCAGGCTCTTCAATGTGTATATTACCTTTGTTTAAGATCGGAA
>JAQVKX010000124.1 GCA_028694425.1 Candidatus Gastranaerophilales bacterium | reverse complement strand
GTCGGTACTTAGAGCGGAGTTGGGCGGCTCAATTGGTTGCGTGAAGCACATTATACACGATGAAGTTTACCAAATCCATGATGCCCATGAACGCTTAGTGCATTTATTGGCTTGCTAAATCTTTAATGCTCATACTTCGCATTGAAATTCTATCCTCCTCCGCAAGGGAGGAGGAGGAGGTACAAACGCTTATTGCTAAAGGGTTTCAGTTTTGCTTGAATTCTGCTGATCTGTTACAAAATTAGAGGAGTTCTAATGGTACAGACAACAAGGATCATCCACAATATGTTTAAAATAACTTATAGTAAAACTACTATCACACATATTTCCGATTAACTGCCTCATAATTTCAAAAAAATTTCTTTTCCCTGTAAAATTTACATCTTGTGCATTTTCTCTTGGAGAATTGTTTATACTTTGAGCAACCTTATTACAAGGTTTCATTCTTGTTGAATTATTAATAGAATAAGGTAATATAGCCGGAAGCATTATTTTATTTCCTTTGTTTTATAAATGTTTTATTATTCTAGCTTTATTAACTCTAAAATTCAATAAAAAACTTGAAAATTTAAAAAAAGTTAATATTTTATTTTTCTAAACTATTGTTCTTCTATTAACCCTATCGGTTCATAAATTTCTATCTGTTCTTCTCTGCCCTTAACACTTATTTTTCCCGCATCAAGAACTATGATTTTAGATTGTGCATCTTTATATGTAGATTTTGAGATTAAAACATCTTTATTAAGTTTTGAACAATTTGCTTCCAAACGTGATGCAACGTTTACTGCATCTCCCATTGCAGTGTAGCTCATAATTTTATTTGAACCTGAAAGCCCTAAAAGTGCCTCGCCTGTGTTAATTCCGATTTTTACATCAAAAATTATCTTATTCTCTTTAGCATTTTCTATTTTTAATTCATTGACTTTTTTCTTAATCTCGAGTGCTGTTTTAACAGCCATATAAGCATCGTCTTCACTTGCAATCGGGTCTCCCCAATAAGCCATAATACAATCGCCGATGAATTTATCTACCGTGCCGTTGTTTTCAAATACTATATTAACAATTTCATTAAATAATTCATTTAAGTTATCAACTAATTGTTCGGGATTGCATTTTTCGGATAAAGTCGTAAAATTTTTGATATCGCAAAACATTACGGTAATACGTTTTTTTGTACTTTTTAAAACCAAATCATCCTGCTTTTTTAACAACGTTGAAAGAACTTTTGGCGAAACAAATTTGCCGAACATGTTCATAATTGTTGCTCTTTTTGCAAGTTCCTGCTGAAATCTGTATGCAAAAACTATCATTCCTGTCATAATCAAATAATAAACAGGCACGACAACAGGCGTCCAAACTCTTATTGCCGGATCCGCAAAAACCCAAATACTTATTAAAAGGTAAAGAATTATAAAGCCCACTGTGTTTAAAAAACATACCAAGGCATTTTTAGAAATTAAACCGATTAATACAACAAAAATACAGCATAAAACTGTCAATAAAAAAGCATTTATTTTAGATAATTTTGTAACAAATTTTCTTACACCTTCACAGTTAAAACAAGAATCGTTTATAAAATTATCAATTGTAGTTGCATTTGCTTCAGGACCTGCATAAGAAGGGTTTACGGAACTTGAATGAATATCTGTTCCTGCTTCTGTTCTGCCGATTATAACTATTTTATCCTTAAAGTAATCTGACTTTATGTATTCTTCATTTTCTTCACTGAGCAAAATTTTTGAAACCGGAATGAATGTATAATTTTTTCCTGTACCATGCCAGCTTATATTTACCTGACCGTTTTCATCGATTGGAATTAGTCTGTCTTTATAGAAAATTTGATCGTTTTCTATTGCAATTTCTCCTTCTTCTCCCATATATTTTAAAAATCCGGCAAACGCAAGCGAAGGAAGATAATAAACTTCATCATTTTTAATAAGTTTAAAAACAGGTTGCGAAGTTCTTATTGTAGAATCTGCATCCATAATTTTGTTCACAACACCCATTGTATTGTGCTCTGTGTAAAAATTATGCACCGGGGCATGTGAATAATAAGTTATTAAATCATCTAATCTTTTGTTGTCAATTTTAACATTAAGCGGCCTAGGGGTCGGAGAATAATCACTGTTTACTATAATACTGTCTTTTTTTAATCTATCAACCAAATATTTAGGGTCATTTAATGAAGTAGCAAGTACCATATTATCGTATTTTCTTAATTCTTGAGCAAATATTCTGTCATTCCATGTATTTTCATTGAGGTCGTTAAAAATCAAATCGAATAATACAATTTTAGGCTCACCTTTTTCAATAAAATTAACCACACCTGCCCAAACATTTCTTCTCCAAGGGAAAGAACCTAATTCAGCATTTAAATCAGGATATTTAGCAATTTCTTTTCTTGAATAATCATCAACGGCAACTATTACAATATTTTCATCGGCATGCCTGAATTTTTTGTTAAAAGGTCCAAAATCCGTAGCAATCTTAGCTCTGATATCATAAGTTATTAATTCTAATTGCTTAAAAAATAATGTAGCGGATAATATTCGCTCAAAAATTACTATAAATAAAACTATTCCTAAAATTAATAATTTTTTATTTTTCATAAAAATTTATTTGCCTGCTCTTTTGTATAAACCCATCAATTCCGTTTTTTCAATTATATATTCTTTAATGGCATTTTCAAGCTGAGATTTTGTCAAACCTTCAGGCAAATCCAAGGTTTTACCGATTGCATACAATTTAAAAAAGTATCTGTGAGTGCCTGAAGGAGGACAAGGTCCGCCCCAGCCTGTTCTACCAAAGTCTGTTACACCTTCTTTTGTGCCCGAAGGAAGATTTTTCCCATTAATTTTTGTTGTATTTACGGGAAGATTATAAACAAGCCAGTGAACCCAAGTCCCCATCGGAGCATCAGGATCATCTACAATTAAAACAAGACTTTTGGTACCCTCGGGGACTTCCGAAATAATAAGCTCCGGAGCTGCATCTTCACCGTCGCATGTATACTTTGAAGGAATATTTCCTTTATGTTCAAAAACACTTGTTAATTTCATATTGCCTCCTTTACTTTTTCCCAAACCGCTGTTATAAGATTTTAGTACAGCACTAAGACCCCAAAAAAGGATTATTAGAATAATAATTAAAATTACTTTTTTCATAAGCTAATTTTAATCTTTAACAAATATTTTTGCAAGTGTTTTTATTATTTGCCGTAACAAGTATTTTTATTTATTAATTCCTGTAAAACTTCATTTGCTTTTTTAAGCTGTTTATCATCTTTATTTTTAATATCTTCATCTGACAATTCAACAACAATATCAGGTTCTATTCCTTTTTTATTAATATCTGTACCGCTTGGTGTCAAATATTTTTGGATTGTAATATTAATACCGGAATTATTCGGAAGTCTGTTAATTTCCTGAACTAATCCTTTGCCGAAAGATTTTTCTCCGACAATTACCGCACGTTTATTGTCTTTTAATGCTCCGCTAAGGATTTCGCTTGCACTTGCAGAACCTTTATTAATTAATATCACTAGCGGTTTATTAGTAACAACACTGCCGATTGCTCTTTGAGTTTCTTTGTAACCGTCTCTGTCCACCGTGCTGACAATTATTCCTCTGGGTAAAAGCAGATTTGCAATGTATATTGCATTTGTTAAAAGCCCGCCCGGATTTGAACGAAGATCTATAATATAACCTTTTTTACCGTTTGATTGTTTTAAAATATTTTCAAATTCTTTCCCTGCGTTTTTGCTGATAAAAGAACTTAATCTTATATATGCTACATTATCCGGAAGTTGAATATCATGTGGGATTTTCGTTGAAACAGCTTTTAACTCAATTTCTTTTCTTACAATTGTATAAGGCTTAATAACATCTTTTCTTTTAACTAAAAGTGTAACACTTGTACCTTCTTCACCTCTTATTTTATCGGCGGCTTTGTCAATTGTAATACCTTTTGTACTTACACCGTTTATTTCAAGAATTTCATCATCAGCCAAAAGACCTGCTTTTTCTGCCGGAGAATCTTCAATCGGAGCAATTACCATTAATTTACCTTCTTTAGTTGCAATTTGGATTCCTATTCCTTTTAATGAACCTTTTATAGAACTTGTTTCTTCGGCAAAATCTTTTGGGTCTAAAAATTTAGTATAAGGGTCATCAAGACTCGCAACCATTGTACCTATTGCAACATAAGCATCTTCATCGGTTGTTAAATACTTGTCATACTTGTGTCTCCAAACATTCCAATTTTGCATGTTATTTGTTTGATCTACATATTTAATGTTAATCAACCGCCAAACATTATCATACAAATCATTTGGCTGATAAGCAAATACTGCATTGCTAAAAATAAAAGAGATAATTATTGCCGATATTGCGGTAAATGTAACTTGTTTTTTTGGATTTTGTTTTAAATTCATCAATTTCTCTCCTAAAATTCTATTCCGACGGATTAATTTTTACCCTTAATTCTAATATTATTACACACATAAATATTTATTTGTAATTTTTACAAAAATGTTTCAAAAGGCAAAATGAACTTGCGGAAAAAATTTTCACTTTTTGCTTTTTTATGTTAAAATAACTCCGTAAAAGGAGAATTAGTATGAATAATTTTGAATTTTACTGCCCGACAAAGATTGTTTTTGGGAAAGGTTCAATAGCCAAATTAAAAAATTTAATTGACAAAAATAAAAAAGTTTTGATGATTTACGGTGGTGGTTCGATTAAGAAAAATGGGGTTTATGAGCAAGTTAAAAACGCCCTAAAAGACTATAATTTAATTGAATTTTCGGGAATTGAGCCTAATCCAACTTACGAAACCTGTATGAAAGCTGTTGAACTGGCAAGAAAAGAAAATGTTGACTTTTTGCTTGCCGTAGGTGGCGGCTCGGTACTTGACGGAACAAAATTTATTGCTGCTGCCGTAAAATATAAAGGACAAGAACCTTATGAACTCGTTTCAAAAGGATTGGATTTTGAAGAAGCACTTCCTGTCGGTGCTGTGATGACTCTTCCCGCGACGGGTTCCGAGATGAACTGTGCAGCGGTAATTTCTCGTATAAGCACCAAAGAAAAATTTGCAATGAGACATCCCAATGTTTATCCCGAGTTTTCAATAATTGATCCCGAGACAACTTTCAGCCTCCCTATTAAACAAGTCAGAAACGGGATTATAGACACGTTTGTTCATGTAATGGAACTTTATGCAACTTATGATGTAAACACTCCGCTTCAAGACTCTTGGGCTTTGGGTTTAGTGAAAACATTAATTCAAGAAACACCGAAAGTAATTAAAAACAATAAAGATTATGATGCAAAAGCCAATATCTGTTGGTGTGCTACCTGCGGGTTAAATTACTGGCTTTCTTTGGGTGCTGTTCAAGACTGGTCAACTCACAGAATAGGTCATGAATTAACAGCTTTGTACGGGCTTGCACACGGTCAAAGTTTGGCGATTGTTTTACCTCGATTGTGGGAAGCAAGAAAGAAAGACAAAGCAAATAAACTTGCAAAACTTGCAAGAGAAGCTTTTAATTGTAAAGAAATTGACGATTTAAAAGCAGCAGATTGTGCAATTAAGAAAACAGAAAAATTCTTTAAATCAATCGGCATGCCGACAAAATTTTCCGATTATAAAATAAATCCCCTTGAAGCAGCACAAAAAGTAAAAGAAAGATTTGAACAAAGAGGAACTTTATTAGGCGAAGATGAAAAAGTAACTCCGCAAATGGTTTATGATATTCTTAAAAATTGTTAAAGCAAAAAGTGAACAGGGAACAGAAAAATTTCCATTTTCCTCAGGGCAAAAACATTGTAATTAATTTATTTCTAATATAAAATCAAACTTATGACTGTTATTAATGAAAAATTTGTAGTGAACACTCAAGGATTTACGGATATTATTGATATTACCAAAAATGTCCAAAACTCTGTGTATCGTCATTCTCTGCAAAACGCTTCTGTGTCGGTTTATGTGGCAGGAAGTACCGTTTCGATAACTAATATTGAATTTGAACCCGGTATCCTTGTGGATTTATCGGAAATTTTAGATAAAATTGCTCCAATGGGAGTAGAATATCACCATGATTCTGCTTGGAACGATGGAAACGGCTATGCACACGTAAGGGCAGCAATTGTAGGCAATTCAACAATGGTTCCTTTAATTGACGGAGCTTTACAATTAGGTACGTGGCAGCAAATTGTTTTGGTTGATTTTGACAACAAACCAAGAAACAGAACCGTTTATGTGCAAATAGTTTATTAAAATTATAACAAAGGAAAAATATTTGGGTTATAAGGTGATTTTAAAGTGAGCAGCGAGCAGTGAACAGATCGGAAGAGCGTCGTGTAGG
>JAQVKX010000123.1 GCA_028694425.1 Candidatus Gastranaerophilales bacterium | reverse complement strand
TTTTATACCGTTTTCTCAATAATTTTTTAAATCAAAGTCATAACTTGGCCACCTGTCTGCCCAACAAGCCCACCCCCAGCAATGCTGAAGTTTGAAAAATAATAACTTTCTTCCAAATCAGTTGTTCTTAAAAGATTCGCACCGGAAATATGCCAAATTCTTTTATCCTCTTTGTAATAGTCCAAAAGTTCTTCGCAGTAATTAAAAAAACTTTGTGAAGGAAGGCAGTCATCTTCTAAAATTATACCGTCAGCCTCTTGGTTGAAAAACCACGTTATTGCACTGCTGACTGCTTTTCCGCAGCCTAAATTCTGCTCTCTGAAAAGAGTTTTCACTTGACAATCCCAGTCAATATTTTCTAAAACCCACTTTCTAAGCTCTTCTACCGCTTCCTTTTCCCCTGCACGACCTTCTCTTGACCCGTCGGATGCAATGTAAAGTCTGGGCGGCTTCGCCACCCTAATTTGCCCGAAAACTTTTTGGGTCGTATCTGTTCTATTAAAAATTAAAAATAATACAGCCTTTTTCATATTTTAATTATCTCATGAAAGTTTGTTTAATATACAATTATAACTATGGATAAAGAGAAAGTACTTTTTATAGCACACCAATATCATGAAAAAACAAAATCATGTGATTTTATGATAGAGCTTTTTAGTGATTTTTTTGATGTTGATGTTTCTTATGGAATGCCGCAGGAGCTTAATACCAATTACAATACAATTATTTTTTTGCAGGTAAGTCCCGATAAGAAAACTTTAAAAAACTTAAAAAATAAAAACATAATTTTCTTTCCTATGTATGATGCTGTAAGGGCTTGGAAATTTAAGGATTGGTATCTTCTTAGAAACTGTAAAATAATAAATTTTTCAAAAAAAATACACGCAATTTTAAAAGAAATCGGGCTTAATTCAATTTATCTGCAATATTTTATAGAACCTAAAGAATTCAGTAAAGGAAATAAAAATGAAGTTTTCTTTTGGCAAAGAGTTGAACCGATTAATTTTGAAGTTATAAAAAAACTTTTTGAAGGAAAGAATTATAAAATACATCTTCACAAAGCTACTGATCCCAATAATAATTTTTTACCGCCATCCGAAAGTGATGAGGTTAAGTATGGTATAACTTATACCGATTGGTTTGATTCAAAAAAAGAAATGTGGGATTTAATAGCAAAAAAACAGATTTTTATAGCACCCAGAGTTGCAGAAGGAATAGGAATGAGCTTTTTGGAAGCAATGGCTATGGGAAAAGTTATCGTAGCTAATGACGAACCGACAATGAATGAATATATCCGGCATGGAATAAACGGTTATTTATTTGATTTCAATAACCCCACCCCGATGGATTTTTCCGATATTGACCGTGTACAAAAAAATTCTTGGGAATTTTGCAAGCAAGGTTATCAAAAATGGCTTGAAGAAAAATCCTTAATTATTGAATTTATAAAATCAAAAAGAAAATCGGTCAAAATAAGTTTTTTAAAAAAAGTTAAATCTTATTTATTTTTTGAGAGATTATAAAATTCATATCATCCAAAGTTCTTGAATGCATATCGGATTTAATTTTTTCAAAAGAATTTTTCTTAACAGCTTTTTTAAAAGCTTTAGCGGTTATTTTTTTAGATGTAAAAAGGTGCAAATCCTGATAAGAACAAAATTTTTTATTGAACTTTTCAGCTATAAATTCAAGAGTTTTTCTTGAGTAAAAATTTATATGCTGACCATGCTCAAGTCCGTAGTACCACCATTCTTCGGGGAGAGGAACCGGATAAGGCAGAAAAGTTTGTGAAATAAGCACGTTGTCTGATATTTCAAACATTTTCTCAAATTCTGCAAGCGGGTTTAAAAAATGTTCAATAGCTTCAAATGCACACAAAAGCTCTACTTTCTCACCTTCGTTATAATCAAAACCTCTTGCTGCAAGGTTAGGTGCATATTTGTCGCTTCTGTAAAAATCAAATCCGACATCACGCATTAGGCGGGTAAAAATACCGTATCCGCCTGCAAAATCAACAAACTTTGCATCTTTATCAAATAATTTATAAATCACATTGGAAACAAGTTCTCTGAACATAAGGTTTCTTTGCATAATCCCTGTGTCAGAGGCTGTAATTGCATCATTATAGGCTTCTTCAAGCCAAAAAGCTTGTTGCGTCTGTAAATGTTCACAGTTATTACAGAAAAAGTATTCAATTTCATATTTATTTAAAATTTTACCGACAAAGACTTTTTGGGCATCACCTTCACAGATATTACATTTCATAATTTTTAAAGGCTCAAAAGGTTTTATTTGCTTTTGATTTTGAGTTCGTCTTTTTGCCTTAAACAAATTCATTATTGAATTTCTCCGTTTTAATTTAATCTTATTTCTTTATTATTTTTAAAGTCTTCATACGTAAGTTTTAAGCCTTCTTCTAACGAAATTTTTGCCCTCCAGCCAAAGGCATTCATTTTCGAAACATCCATTAATTTCTGCATTGTCCCGTCAGGTTTAGTCTTGTCTAAAACGATTTTACCTTCATAACCAACAACTTTTTTAATAATTTGAGCCAGTTCCAAAATGCTTACATCAGAACCGTAGCCGACATTTACAAACTCGCCGATTTCCTCTGCGGATTTGTTTTCTATAAGATAGACTACTGCAGTTGCTAAATCACCTGCAAACATAAACTCTCTTTTGGGAGTACCTGTTCCCCAAACAACAACTTCTTTTAAGCCGGCTTCTTTTGCTTCATTAAAACGTCTTATCAGCATTGGCAAAGCATGAGCATTTTGAGGGTGATAATTATCATTTAAGCCGTACATATTACAAGGCATTACGGAAATGTAATTTGTCCCGTATTGTTTATTAAAGGCGTTACAAAGTTTTATTCCGCAAATTTTTGCCAGAGCATAAGGCTCATTGGTTTTTTCCAAATAAGAAGAGAGCAAGTACTCTTCTTTCATAGGTTGAGGGGCATCTTTCGGATAAATACAGCTTGAGCCAAGGAACAAAAGTTTTTTAACATTATTTTTATAAGAAGTTTCAATAATATTGTTTTGAATTTTTAAATTTTCAAGCATAAAATCAACGGGATAATGGCTGTTACCGTAAATTCCGCCGACTTTTGCGGCAGCAAGAATTACCCAATCGGGTTTTTCGGTTTTGAAAAAATCTTCAACCGCTTTTAAATCCGTTAAATCCAGCTCAGAATGAAGTCTTGTAATAATATTTGTATATCCTTGTGCTTCAAATTCTTTTTTAATTGCACTTCCCACAAGACCTCTGTGTCCCGCAATAAATACTTTAATATTTTTGTCCATACTTTTTCCCTCTCAATTATTATCTCATAAAAAAGTGAAAAGTGAAAAGTGAAAAGTGAAATGTGAAAAGTGAAATGTGAAAAGAAGTTTATATGGTTATAGGCTATTTTTAAACCCCATAATCCGATAACCCTATAAACTAAAATGATTTTCCATTTTTCACTTAATAAGTGTATAAACTACAATCCCAATAATATTGTGGATTTTACAATATTTAGTTTTGTAAACTTCTTTCTATAAAAGCATTTCTAGACCTTGTTAAAAACACTTATTTATGCTATAATAGTAGTAGGAGATTCCGGGTAAAAGTTTAGCGAATTTCGACAAGAGCGATGCGAAGCAAGCTCCCCCCGGTGAGCAGAACCACGTTTCTGCGAACCGTCGAAATTCAAGACAGGGTCTCCCAGAGTGTTACCTCAAGGGACACGAGCGAAAGGTCTTAAGTGAAAAGAAAAAGAACCTTTCACCCAATCACCCTTTCAACTGCATCCCCCCCACTCGACAAAAAAAAGGTATCCGGTTACTACAATTTTGGTGACTAAAAATGGATACTCTTACCGCATTACCCAAATACTTATCAAGATTAATTGTTAACACGTTGAACGTTTCAATTATTATGGGATTGTTATTCTCTCAGCACATTTTTGAAGGACCTCCCATTTTAGCTCAAGAACAGTTTACTATCGCAAATGGTGTAATTGTTTCTCCCGTTTTAAACGGTTTGAATTTAGAGAAGAATATTCGAGAGAAAATTTCAATTGAAGAGCAGACAAAAAATTTCGATGCCGAGGTAAAGAAAAAGTATAAAAACGGGATAATTATAGACGTTGATAAAGGCGTAAAACATATTAAACTAATCAAATATTATCAAAAACAGCCCGTAAGAATTAATATAGTAGAAGTAAATACAAATCTTAATCCGGATTTAGAATTAACACCGGCATTAGCATCAGAGACTTTAGGGAAGAAATCAACAATAACAACAATAGCAAAGAAAAATAATTCAATTGTCGCAATTAACGGTACATTCTTTAAGCCTTCAACAGGCGTTCCGCTCGGAACTTTAATGATTAACAAGAAAATGTACACAGGTCCAATTTATGACAGAGTATCTATGGGAATATTCAAAGACGGATACGATATGGCTCGCATTCAATTAAATGCTTCTTTAAAATCCCATGATAAGATTTTAAAAATTGATAATATTAACCAACCAAGAATGCTTTCGACTTATGTGATTGTCTATACTCCCGAATGGGGTAAACTTGCACCGCCAAGCCCTAAATACGGAAAACAAATTGCTGTTTCAAACAATAAAATTCTTTATAGTTCAACTTCCCAGCTTGAAATCCCTCAAGACGGATTTGTGGTAGTAGGTCCTACTCAAAAATTGGAGCAATTTGTAAATGAAAAAAATATTAAGTTGGAAGTTTTAACAAAACCCGAGTGGTATGATGTTAACCACATAATAAGCGGCGGTCCTTATTTGGTTAAGAATTCCGAAGTTTATGTTGATGCAACTGAAGAAAAACTCGGTTCAATCGGTGGGAGAAACCCGAGAACAGCGGTAGGTTACACTCCTGATAATCACTTAATAATCGTTACGGTTGACGGACGGGAAAAAGCCTCAATCGGAATGACATTAACCGAACTGGCTTATTTTATGAAATCTATCGGCTGTTATAACGCAATGAACCTTGACGGCGGAGGTTCAACCGTTCTTTATGTTAACGGAAAAGTCGTTAATCATCCGCAAGTTCAAGGAGGAATTGCCCTTTCAAATGCTTTAACTTTAAATAAAACAAATAACTCACAAGTTACCGCTAACTCTTCACAATTCTAGGCTTAGGGGCGACTCTACTTCTGAACACAATCCGGCTTTTTAAAAGCCGTTTTTTTTATTTTATGTTAAAATTAACTTACACTCGATTTACCTCGCCCCTTGCGGGAGAGGGGGTAAATGATTGAGCTTTATATATTATACCCTCGCCCCTTGCGGGAGAGGAAATTTTTCAACACGAGAGAATTTTAATTCTTGAGTATTAGAAAAATGGTAAGGGGTATAAGTTTTTGATAATTAGTTATACAGTGAGGACATATGGGATTAACATTAGCGGAAAAAATTATTTCAAAACATTCGGGAAAAGAGGTTAGGGCAGGAGAACTTACTATAGCAAACATTGATGTGTGTGCCGTTCAAGACGGGACAGGTCCTTTGACCGTACAGGAATTTAAAAAAATCGGTAAAACAAAGCTAAATAACCCGAAGCGAACAATCTTGTTTATTGATCATGCTGCACCAAGCCCGAGAAAAGAGCTTTCTAATTCCCATATGGTTTTAAGAGAATTTGCAAAAGAGTACGGTGCAGTTTTATCCGATGTCGGTGCCGGCGTTTGCCATCAAAGGCTGATTGAAGATTATGTAAATCCGGGAGAAATTCTTATCGGGGCGGATTCTCATACTTGTACATCAGGAGCCTTGGGGGCTTTTGCAACAGGCATGGGCTCAACGGATATTGCTGTAGGTATGGCGTTGGGTAAAACTTGGTTAAAAGTTCCTGCTACGTTTAAATTTGAAGTCAGCGGGGAATTTAAAGCAGGTATTTGCTCAAAAGATTTAATGCTTCATTTAATCGGCATGATTGGTGCTGACGGTGCAACTTACAAAGCACTTGAGTTTTGCGGTGAAACAATCGAAAATATGGCAATGTCTGAAAGGTTTACCCTTGCCAATATGGCAGTTGAAGCAGGTGCAAAAGCAGGACTTTTTTTATCAGATGAAAAAACCAAAGAGTTTTTAGCTTCCAGGGGCAGGATTGACAAGTGGATTGAGCTTAAACCCGATGAAGATGCCGTTTATGAAAGAATTATTAAAATTAATGCCGGAGATATTAAACACATGGTTTCATGCCCTCATACCGTTGATAATACAAAAACGGTGGATGAATTAAAAGATGTAAAAGTTCATCAGGTTTTTGTGGGAACATGCACAAACGGCAGGATAGAAGATTTAAGAATTGTAGCGGATATTTTGAAAGGTAAAAAAGTTCATCCCGATGTAAGAATGCTTATAGCCCCTGCCTCAAGAGA